>CAIOCC010000118.1 GCA_903856555.1 uncultured Bacteroidota bacterium | reverse complement strand
GCTTTTGAGCCCCCATTGGTACCTCGCACCCCTCCATGACCCGGTTTGGGGGGAGCAAGTGGCCCTTTGCATGCCCAAGAGCCTCCTGGAGACCCTCTCCGATGGCCCCCTTCGGCCCGATACCTTCGCCCCTTGCCTTCCCAAAGCGGCCTATCCCCGCTACCTCGTGATCGTCCCCGAAGACGCCTTCGCAATAGCCGGCAAGGTCCGCCGCTTGAACTCCGCAGCCTTGGCCCTCCTGGGTCCCAAGCCCTTGGCCGGAGGTGTTGGTTTTGGGCAGGAACTGTAGGTTTTTTCCACAAAAATTCGTTATTTCGGGAATGCAAGGCATTTACGATTTGATAACATCGTTTTTGCCGGCCATCCAACCCAAAAAATCCTTAAACCAAACCATGAAACACACCAAACGCACGGGCTTTGTTGGACAAGCCTTTTTGTTGATCCTGCTGCTGTGGACTCCTCTGCTAAGCGCAGGCCAGGGTTCCGGCACCATTGCCGGCCGCATCGTGGACAAAGGCAATCAACCCATTATCGGCGCGAATGTCACGGTCAAAGGAAGCACCACCGGATCCGCCACCGATTTGAACGGAAACTACAGCATCGGAAGCCTCAAGCCTGGCAATATCACATTGGACGTCTCCTACTTGGGCTACAAAACTCAATCTATATCGGTCACGGTCCGTTCGTCCGGTGTTACAACCGCCAATTTTACCCTGACCGAAGACGCCCAACTTCTGCAGGAAGCCGTCATTGTTGGTTACGGAACCACCCAAACCCGGGATCTCACGGGGGCGGTCACGGCCATTCCCTCCAAAGTCTTTCAACAAGGCAATTTCTCCACCCCGGAGCAATTGGTCATTGGTAAAACCCCCGGAGTCCGCATCACCAACAACAGCGGTCTTCCCGGCGGTGGTTCGGTGATTCGTATCCGCGGTGGTTCATCGTTGAACGCCAGCAACGATCCTTTGATCGTTATCGACGGTGTACCGGTGGATAACGGCGGTATTGCCGGCGCAGCCAATCCATTGGCCCTCATCAACCCCGAAGACATCGAAACCTTCACCGTCCTCAAAGACGCCTCAGCAGCAGCGATTTACGGATCCAGAGCGGCCAACGGGGTCATCCTGATCACCACCAAAAAAGGCGCTGCCTCGGACCGCGTCCGGGTTGAACTCACCACCAATTCATCGGCCAAACAAATCACACGCACCGTCAATGTTTTGGACACCGCCCAGCTCAAACAACTCATCCGCGAAAAAGGCACCAACGCTCAGAAAAACCTCCTCAACCAGCCCTCGGCCAACAACGCAACGGACTGGCAAAGCGAAATTTATCAATTAGCCCTGATCAACGACATCAACCTGACCCTGTCGGGGGGTATCAAGGATCTCCCCTACCGCTTGGGCTTTGAGCGTTACGACGAGCAAGGCAACCTACGCACCGGCAAATTGGAGCGCACCGGCCTCAACCTCAACCTCAGCCCCAAAATCGGCCCCTACCTCAAGGTCGATCTTAACACCAAATACTTTAATCTCCAAAACCGTTTTGCCGACGGAGGCGCCATCGGTTCCGCGGTCGTTTTTGACCCATCGCGCCCCGTCAAACGGGATACAAGCGCTTACAACGGGTATTTTGAATGGGCCAACAACGCTCAACCCCTGCAATTGGCCACCAAGAACCCCATGGGCTTGTTGAACCAAAAAGAAGACCGCAGTTCGGTCAATCGCTTTATCGGGAATGTGTTACTAGACTTTGAAACGCCCGGTCTATCCGACCTCCACTTCTTCCTTAACCTGGGAGGCGATTACTCATCCAGCACGGGATCGGTGGTCATTGATTCCAACGCCGCCGCCGTTTGGACCCGTCGCGGAGTCAACAACCAATACGCGATGACCAAAACCAACCGCCTCATCGATACCTATTTCAATTACAAAAAGGAACTCAAATCCTTGCTATCCAGCATGGATGTGACCGGTGGTTACAGCTTCCAACACTGGAGCACCGAAAGCCCTACCTTCCCGGACATTAACCAACGCGGAGATACCATCCAGAAGCCCAACCCCTTTGATTTCTTCACCGAGAACGCCCTGATGTCCTTCTACGGTCGTTTGAATTACACCTTCCTGGACCACTACCTTTTGACCGCTACCCTGCGTGCCGATGGTTCCTCTCGCTTTGCCCCCGAAAACCGCTGGGGTTTGTTCCCATCGGTGGCCTTTGCCTGGCGGATGAGTGATTTGGGCTTTTTTAGCCAAATCCCTTCCATCTCCAATATGAAGCTGCGCATTGGCTGGGGCGTCACCGGCCAACAAGACGGTATCGGCGATTACAGCTATTTGGCCAATTACAGCCAGAGCACGCCGTCGGCCTATTACCAATTTGGTAACAATTTCCTCCCTATGTTGCGCCCTCAGGGCTTTGATGCAAACCTCAAGTGGGAAGAAACCTCCAGCACCAACATTGGTTTGGATTACGGCTTTTTCAAAAACCGCATCAACGGTTCGATTGATTATTACAAAAAGAAGACCTACGATCTTTTGGCCGTCATCCCCACCATCGCAGGCACCAATTTCTCGGACCTCATCCTCACCAATGTGGGTGACTTGGAGAACGAAGGCATCGAATGGAACATCAACGCCGTGGCCATTGATAACAAAGAGATGAACCTGGAATTTGGGTTCAATGCCACCTGGAACAGGACCACGATCACCAAGTTGACCCGGGTACCCGATTCCACCAACCAAGGTATTCTGGTCGGCGGTATTTCCGGCGGTGTTGGCAACACCATTCAGATTCACAGCGTCGGCTTCACTCCGAACACCTTCTACATGTACCGTCAGATTTACGGGAGCGATGGCCGTCCTTTGGAGGGCAAATACTGGGCCCCCAACGGCAAAGACACCATCAGCAGCCCAACGGCCAAGGACCTTCGCAAAGACAAAAACCCCATCCCCACCGTTTACCTGGGCTTCTTTTCCAACCTTCGCTACAAGAAGTGGAACGCCGGTTTCAGCATGCGGGCTGAATTGGGCCGTTACATGTACAACAACGTCAATTCCAACAACGGGACCCTGGCCGGTACCGGTGGCAGTCTTGGGTTCATCAACAACATCACGACGGATTACCTCAACACCGGTTTCCGCCTCAACCAACTCAAATCCGACTATTACCTGGAGCGGGCCGACTTCCTACGCATGGACAACCTCTTTGTAGGCTACGATTTTGGCAAGCCTTTTGGCAATGACTTGGCATTCCGACTTTCGGCATCGATCCAAAACGTTTTTGTGATAACGAATTATTCGGGCGTTGACCCCGAAATCTTTGGGGGTATTGATAACAACATCTACCCACGCGCCCGTGTTTACAGTGTCAACCTCAACTTCAAGTTTTAATCCTGTTAATCTCTAGGTTATGAAAATTTTATCTTTCCTTTCGCATGCGCTTCGCGCTCCGGGTTTGGCTGTTGCGGTTCTACTTGTGGGGCTCACCACCTCCTGCTTTGACGGGCTCAACCTTTACCCCAAATACGGCTTGAACAGCGCAACGGTCTACGCGCCTTGCGATACCTGCCGTAACAAAACCGATAACTACACCATGGTCCTCGCCAAAATCTACGGGGGTCTTTCCCTCTCAGGCAACCAAGGCCCTGCCGGTCAAGGTGATATCTCTGGCGATGAGGGCTTTTCCCAATACCTTCGCGTCCTGTGGAATCTCCAGGAATTGCCGACCGAAGAGGCCCTTTGTGCTTGGTCTGGTGATGCCTCGATTCGGGATTTGAATGAGGCTGACTGGAATTCTCAGAGTTCTTTTGTGAACATGATGTATGCGCGGATTTTCTACCAGGTTCCGCTTTGCAACGAGTTCATCTACTATTGTTCCGAAGATTGGTTGGCCGACAAAGCCTTCTCAGCTTCGGAGAAAGCCACCATCCTGGGCTACAAAGCCGAGGCACGTTTCATGCGCGCCCTCAGTTATTACCACGCCATCGACCTTTTCGGAAAAGTACCCTTGGTGACCGAAGAAGATCGCCCAGGATCGGGTATCCCCGAACAAGCAAGCCGTGCCCAGCTCTTCACCTATGTTGAGTCCGAGCTCAAAGATATCGAAAGCCTTTTGCCCGAACCCCGCACCAATCAGTACGGACGGGTTGACAAGGCTGCCGCTTGGGCCCTGCTCGCTCGCCTTTACCTCAATGCCGAGGTCTATATCAACACGCCCAAGTACAGCGAATGCGCCACCTATTGCCAAAAAGTCATCGACGCCGGTTATTCCTTGGAACCGCAATACGCCTACTTGTTTTTGGCTGATAATCATTTGGCTACCAACGAAATCATCTTTGCTATCAATTTTGATGGACTCCGCTCACAGAATTACGGCGGTACCACGTTCTTGGTCAAAAGCTCCACACCCTCTGCCCCTACGGCAGCCTACCGAGAGAAGCGGGGTACGGACGGAGGCTGGGCTGGCAACCGTGCCACCCCCCAGGTATGGAATTGGTTCCCGGCCGACAGCAGCGACTCTCGCAAATTCATTTTGGATACCATTGGGATGACCACCGACATTAGCCTGCAAACAGATTGGACTGAATTCAGTAAAGGGGTTCTGGTTTCCAAGTTTTGTAACAAAACCCGCAGCGGTGGATACGGCAACGACCCTCAGCGGAACTTCATGGATATTGATTTCCCCATCTTCCGCTTGGCCGATGTTTATTTGATGTATACCGAAGCATTGGTGCGTGGGGGTGCTGGATCCTCGGCCAATGCCATTGAATACTACAACCGGGTACAGCAAAGGGCCTACGGCAACAATTCCAACAACATCAGCGAATTGCCCACCCTCAACAAACTCTGCGACGAAAGAGGTCGGGAATTGTTATGGGAAGGATTGCGTCGTACGGATTTAATTCGTTTCAACCGCTTCATTGAAGGCGATTACCTCTGGCCTTACAAAGGCGGTCCTGCGGCCGGTCAAGCGATCAACCCCAAATTCAAGGTTTATCCCTTACCCCTTTCGGATATCATCGCCAACCCCAACCTGACCCAAAACGACGGGTACTAGACCCGATCAAGGTCGGATCAGGCGAGCACTGCGGCCTTGCGGCCCGCGGATGATATAAACCCCGGGTGAAACCCCGGCGGGCCAAGAGGGGCAATGCACCCACTGGTACTGTCCGTCGTGTTGGGTCTGCAT
>CAIOCC010000117.1 GCA_903856555.1 uncultured Bacteroidota bacterium | reverse complement strand
GACCGTGCTATCAGCGCGGGGACTCTTTTGGGCGGACAGCGAGCCTTGAAACAAGAGCAAGAGCAGGAGAAGCGTGTTACGAAGGATTTTCATGGTTGATTGTTAACGTTAAGAGTTCAGCAAGAGGTTAATGAGGTCCGAAAGTAAGAGAAAAGGCCGAAGTACGACCCGCCAGTGTCTGTGGAAAGGTGGTGAATTCCATGCGGATACGCTTGGTTTCAACTGCGATTCCCCAACGAAAACCGCTTCCACCTGTGCGCTCTGGAAAGGACCAGTCGGCCCTTGATAGTGCCTGGTAGCCCGCCCTTAGGCGTAGATATTTGCCGAGGTTGATCTCGGTCCCCAGGACCAGGTGCAAAAACAATTCTTGACTTGCGGCGGATAGGACCGATTCTCGAAGGGTATCGGAATCGTTCAAGGAAAAGACTCTATTCTGGAAGGGGTCGTTGGGATCCTGGTAACGCAAAGACCAGTTTTCGAGGTGTTGCAAACCGAGCGTCCATCGAAGAGGAAGGTGGGCCAACGCCTGGGTTGTTATCAAGGAGACCCTTCGAGGAACCAATCGTTGACCCAGGCTTCCAGGCAAATAATCGCGAAACACCAAGGTTAAATCATCCATCAAAAGGGCGTAGGCTCTCTTTTGTTCAGGGTCCTCGTAACGCAATGCAAGGCCCAGCCCACCACCCCAGGCCGAATAACCCCCCAGTTGGGAAGAATACAAACGGCCCTGCACCCCCCAATTCCAACGTGGGCTAAAGCGATGGGCCAGGCTGTAAATCAAGGCCCCTTCACTGGCTCGGTGCTCTCCTTCCATTTGTCCAAAGGGATTGGTCCGGGCCATGGGGCCGGTTCCACTAAAGCGAGCTCCCCAGGCCATGGTCCATCGGCTTTCTTGGGCGGTCGGTACAACCCAGGCCACTTCCCCTTGACCCAAACCTGCCGAACGCTGCACCCAGGCTGCTGCGTAGGATCGGCCCAGGCCTGCTTCGAGCAAGGAGGGATTGGAGAGGGACCGAAGGGGGCTCTGCGTTCCCCAAACCGGGGCAAACCCCCCTTGGGATAAGGTCATTGGATCGCTGCTGTTGAGGACCATCCCAAAAACTTGGCGGCCCCCGCTTTGGGCCCCTAGGGGGCGGCCCATTCCGAATCCCAGGATGGTTAGCAGAACCCAACCAAACGTTCCAGGCCGAGGAAACCGCAACAGAATAGCGCTTTGGATATCTAATTGGTGGCCTTCCATAGGTGCACAGTAGGCAACGATAAAACCGGACTAAAGTTGCCAGAGCGGTCCCGAAGGACGGCAAACAACTTGAAGGAATCGACATCCAGGTCTGCGCGTACATCGAACGGGTCCAACAGAAGTTCAAGCTGGGCATCCACCACCTTGTTGGCACCGCGAGGTGTCAAGTTGGGGACCGAAAATTCCCGGTAGGTTGAGTCAAAGGGGGGAAACCCATAGCGGACTTCCAACAGCCAAAGATCCCGTGTTTGGTCCCCGGAATCCCGGCCCAGGTCTCCGTCTTCGTCCCGGATACGAAATTCCAATCGCAGACTGTCCAATCCCGAACGAAGCCAAACCGTATCACGGGGCTGGACCAAGTCCATTTCAGGGGGAAAAATCTGAGGAATAAACAAAAGATCGCAGCCACTCAGGGCCTGGCCTAAGAGGAGAAAGAGGGCAAAACGAAGGGAGAGACGGTGAACCATGGTGACTCAACAAAAATACCCTTTTTGGAGAAGGTTAGGCGTTACTTTGCGTTGCTTCCTGTGGATCGTTTTGCCCTGAAAATGCTGGATTTTTGGAGCCTTTGGGAGAACCAAGGGTCCCATGCGGTCTTGGGTTCCCCGTCGGTGGGTTCGGGTTCCTCTACGGTGGGTTCGGGCTGGACGGATCAACAATGCGCGGCTATTTTGGACCTTTTTCACCGTCAAAGGCAGGAAATTCCTGTTTTTGGGAGGTTTGTGGAGGCGGTCAAGTCCAATGCATCGGCCATACGCTACCCCGAGGATTTGGTTTTTTTGCCGATCGAAGCCTTCAAAGAACATGAACTAGCGTGGGGTCCTCCTCCCAGTGCGCGGCAGCTTTTTCGAAGCAGCGGTACCAGCGCCGGTGTTCAACGCAGGGCCGTCCATTCCATGGCTTATCCAGACCTGGTTTGGGAACGTTCTCTGGACTTTGCTCAAACCATTCTGGGTCCTCTGGATGGAAAGGCTTTGCTGGCTTTGTTGCCCTCGTACATGGACCGCGGGGAATCCTCCTTGTTGGCCATGCTGGCTTTCTACATGGAGGCGTCGGATTTGGTCCAAGGGTCCTTTTATAACAAAGATTACAACGCGTTCACCCGAGATTGGCAACAGGCCCAATTGAATCAAAGCCCGGTCCTGGCTTGGGGGATTCCTCACGCACTCTTGGAATGGATCCAAGAAACGGATTTGGTGGCTAGTTCCAGCGATATTCTAATGGAGACGGGCGGTTCCAAGGGGATGGACCGGACCTGGACAGAGGCGGAACGTCGGCAATGTTGGCGGCAAGCCTTGGGCTCGTCCATCCGCTTGGGCGGCGAATACGGCATGACCGAATTGGGATCCCAGGCCTATCGCCTGGATGGAACGCGTTGGGAGGGTTATGTTTTCCCACCCATGGTGGGTGTGGGTTTTTACCGTGCAGACAATCCCTTGGAATGGGAGAAAGCCGGAGGGATTGGTGGTCTCAACATGGTTGACCCGGCCAATTACTACAGCGTATCGTTTATTCAAACCCGTGATTTGGGTAGGTGCTTGCCGGACGGTAGTTTGGAGCTGTTGGGTCGATTGGATGGGGCCGAACCGCGCGGGTGCAATCTCTTGCATGTTCAATAATTTCATTCCCATGATTACTTGCTTTTGGGGACGTGGATGGGGCCAACGTTCCAAGATCCTGGTGCTGCTTCTAGGCTTCTTGGGTAGCAGCTACAACGCGCATTGTCAACTTCACCTTGTTTTGGATTCGGTTCCAGCCTATACCCCGGCAGGTGCTACAATCTACCTGGCGGGTTCCTTTAACAATTGGAATCCAGCGTCTGCAGCGCATGCGCTGACGTGGAGGCCGGATTCAACCCGAATACTTACCCTGCCCCCTGGTTCCGGAACCCTTTCTTTCAAGTTCACCCGGGGCTCTTGGGCGTCGGTTGAAGGGAGTGCAACCGGTTCCTTCCGGCCGAACCGAACCTATACCTACGGGAACGGCGATACCGTTCGACTCAAAGTCCTGAGCTGGGAGGATTTGCACAGCGGAAGTGGTGGAGGCGGAGGAGGAGGGGGGACGGCCAATGCACAAGTACAAATCCTGACCGATACGTTCTGGATGCCGACCCTGGGCCGTTACCGCCGACTATGGTTGTATTTGCCCCCGGATTACCAAACGGCCCTGAACAAGCGTTATCCAGTGTTATACATGCACGATGGTCAAAACCTCTTCAATTCGGCAACTTCGTTTGCAGGAGAATGGGAGGTGGATGAATGTTTGAGTCGCCTCTCCACCGGCGGTGATTACGGGGCCATTGTCGTCGGAATCGACAACGGAGGATCGCAGCGCATCAACGAGTACAGCCCGTGGGTTCATCCTCAATACGGCGGGGGGCAAGGGGATGCGTATGCCCAGTTTATTGTTCAATACCTGAAGCCTTACATCGATGCGCATTACCGCAGCGATAGTACCCGGAACGGAACCTGGATTTGGGGATCCAGTATGGGGGGATTTCTATCTCAGTACGCGGCGGTTCGTTACCAAGAAGTTTTTTCGAGGGCCGGTGTTTTCAGTCCCAGCCTTTGGTTTGATAATCGTATCATGCAGCAACCCTCGCTGGAGGGTTATCGGTGGCCGGTTCGCTTTTATGTGATGGCCGGGGCATTGGAATCATCGTCCATGGTCGCCCAGGTACAGCAACTCAAAGATGCTATGGTGCAGGCGGGTTTTCCAACGGGCCTCGTCCAAACCGTGATCCGTTCGGATGGGCAGCATGCCGAATGGTTTTGGCGCAGAGAATTTGAACAAGCCTATCGTTGGCTGCAAGGACAGGCCATGGCCTCGGTCGAAGAACCAAAGACGGAGTCCACCCAACTAGGGATTTACCCGAATCCCTCCTTGGGCCGGTGCAGGGTTGAATGCCCTTCGCGACAAGATGCCTCCCTGGCAGGCCATCTCAAGGTGCGGGACCCTTTGGGTAGGATCGTGCTTTCCGTGACGGGGCACCTGCCCTATGATTTGAATCTTACAGCCTATCCCAGAGGGGTTTATACCCTGGAATTCAGTCCCGTGGAAGGTCGACCCTATCGCGGTCGTCTTCTCCTGGTGGATTAGGAATCGTGGTGACTATGCTGGTTTCATAAGAACCGGGGTTAACTCCGGTTCAATAAGGGTATTTGCCTTTTTCTAACACATATTGAGCGACGTCCCTGCGGAGGTTTTTGAGGTTCACCGAGGGGGTTTTGGTAAACCGACGCAGCCCCATGAGCATCATGCGTTGTTCATCGTTTTCTGGCAAACCCATGATGACTTCCCTGCCTGCGCTCAGGCATTTTTCGGCGGCATGATGGGCTTGGAGGGTTGCTAGGAGGCCCCTTCGTTGGTTTTCTTCTTCGGAAAGTCGACCGGCTAGGCGTTGGGTCTTGAGCAGGGCCGATTCCAAAACATAAACCTCCATGGCCATATCGGCCATGCGCATGAGGGCTTCTTGCTCTTCGGCCAAGGCCGTCCCGTAGTGTTGAACCGCCGCACCGGCGACCAAGAGGTTGGCTTTTTTGAGTTGCATCAGAATCTTGGTTTCGGGGGCCAAAAATCCGGTCGGTTCCTCCGCCCCAAAATTAGGAATCTCCATCAACTCGGCGGCCACTTTACGAGCCGGTCCCAAGAGGTCCACATGGCCTTTGAGAGCCTTTCGTAACATCATATCAACGATGAGCATCCGGTTGATTTCGTTGGTGCCCTCGTAGATACGGGATATGCGGGCATCGCGGTAGGCCGCCTCCATCGGTGCATCGGCCGAATAGCCCATGCCGCCGTAGACCTGAACACCTTCATCGGACACCAGGGCCATGACTTCGGAGCCGTAAACCTTAAGGATGGCACACTCGACGGCGAATTCCTCCAACCCTTTGAGCTTGGCTTCGGCCTCGGTTTTCCCCTCGGCCAGTAGGGCGTTCTGAAGTTTTTCGATCGCATCGCCGGCTCGGTACAAAGCGGCATCCGTTGCATAAACCAAGGCACTGCAACGGGCGATTTTTTCTTGGATGGCTCCGAATTCACCGATTTTCTTTCCAAATTGCTGGCGCTCGTTGGCGTAACGGCTCATCAAGCCAATCACTTTAAACGCCGCACCGTTGGTCGCCGCGGCTAATTTGATACGACCGGCGTTTAGGACGTTGACGGCTATTTTGAAGCCGTCCCCTCTTTGTCCAAGCATGGAATCCGCCGGAACCCTGACCTTGTCGTAAAATACCTGCCGAGTTGAAGAAGACTTGATGCCCATTTTGTGTTCTTCGGCATTCATCGTCAAACCCTGCACATCGTCTTTGTGAAAAACAAAGCATGAAATGTTTTTGTCGTCCTCGATTCTTGCAAAAACGATGAAGACCTGGGCAAATCCGGCATTGGAAATCCAGATTTTTTGACCGGTTATTTCGTAATGTTGCCCATCTGAACTGAGAACGGCCATTGTTTTGCCAGAATTGGCATCGGATCCTGCACCCGGTTCGGTCAAGTTATAACACGAGAGCCATTCTCCACTGGCGATTTTGGAGAGAAAGCGATCTTTAATCGCTTGGGAACCATAATACTGAATGGGTAGCGTTCCAATGCCGGTATGGGCCCCAAAGGCGGTGGCCAGCGAACCAGTCATGCTGGAAATTTCTTCGCAAATGAGCATGGAAACATTAAATCCCATCCCCATGCCTCCGAATTCTTCCGGAACAGAAAGGCCCAAGAGACCCAAGTTACCAGCTTTGTGTAGGAGATCCTCCACCAAGGCGTAATCGCCTTGTTCAAAGCGATGCAAATGCGGCTCCACTTCGGACTTCATGAAATCGGCTGCGGCTTGAAACATCATGCGCTGCTCTTCGCCAAAATCTTCGCGAATGAACACTTCATCGGGACCGGGATGGTGAACCAAAAAATGGCCACCTCGACGTAATTCGTTTGAATTCATAGGGATAAGTGTCTAGGGTCAAGTTGGATTGTGAGGGATCTGAATTAAAGTGGTCATCAAGGGTGGTAACTCTCAAAAATGCCCGCAACGCCTTGTCCACCGCCAACACAGGCTGTTACCAGCCCGTATCGTTGCTTTCGTTCCCGCATTTCATGCAATAGCTGCAGGCTGAGCTTGGCCCCCGAACAGCCGAGGGGATGACCCAAGGCAATG
>CAIOCC010000116.1 GCA_903856555.1 uncultured Bacteroidota bacterium | reverse complement strand
CAGGCCCAGGATACCCTGTCCCGCCTCTACAAACCCTTTACCCTTAACGGCCATCCCATCCTTTTTATGGACATTCCCTCGGCCGAAATGACCAAATACGCCGCCAACGCCATGTTGGCCACCAAGATCAGCTTCATGAACGATGTGGCCCTGCTCTGCGATATCATGGGAGCCAGCGTGGACCAAGTCCGTAGAGGCATCGGAAGCGATCCCCGCATTGGTAACAAATTTATCTACCCCGGGGTGGGTTACGGGGGCTCCTGCTTCCCCAAGGATGTCAAAGCCCTCATCCGGACCGCCAAAGAAAACGGTCACCGCATGCGCATTCTGGAAGCGGTCGAAGAAGTCAACGAAGACCAAAAGAAAGTCATGGGCCGCATGATCCGGGATTATTTCGGGGCCGATTTGCGGGGCCTGGTTTTTGGGATTTGGGGCCTGAGCTTCAAGCCCAAAACGGATGACATGCGCGAGGCCCCATCGGTGGTCATCATCGAAGAATTGCTGGCCGCCGGAGCCCAGGTGCAGGCCTACGATCCGGTAGCGATGCACGAAGCCAAACACCAACTCGGAGAACGCATCACCTATGCGCCGGATCCTTATTCGGCCTTGCAGGGTGCCGATGCTTTGGTTCTCATCACCGAATGGCCCGAATTCCGCATCCCTGAATGGGACCGCGTTGAGTCGTTGTTACGGCGCAAAGTTATTTTTGATGGTCGAAATCAATTCCAGGCTTCTGAGCTGAGAGAGAGGGGCTTTCATTACCGTAACATTGGGAACCCCTAATCCAAAAACCATGAGCAACCGACCCCCTGTCACCATTGTTACCGGAGCCGCCGGTTTTCTCGGATCTCATCTTTGCGATCGCTTTCTGGCCGAAGGCCACAAGGTCATCGGCATGGACAATCTCATCACCGGGGATCTTCGCAACCTCGCTCACCTCATGCCTTCCCCGGCTTTTGAGTTTTATCACCAGGATGTTTCGCGCTTTGTCCATGTACCTGGGCCGGTTGATAACATTTTGCACTTTGCCTCCCCCGCTTCCCCGATTGATTACCTCAAAATCCCTATTCAAACCCTCAAAGTTGGTTCGCTGGGAACCCATAATTTGCTTGGCTTGGCCCGCGACAAAAAAGCCCGCATTCTGGTGGCCTCCACATCGGAGGTTTACGGGGATCCGTTGGTGCATCCGCAGACCGAGTCCTATTGGGGAAATGTGAACCCGGTAGGACCGCGGGGGGTTTACGACGAAGCCAAACGCTTCCAAGAGGCCATCACCATGGCCTACCACACCTACCACGGGCTGGAAACCCGGATTGTCCGGATTTTTAATACCTACGGCCCCCGGATGCGACTCAACGACGGTCGGGCCCTTCCGGCCTTTATTGGGCAAGCGCTTCGCGGTGAGCCCCTGACCGTCTTTGGGGATGGAAGCCAAACGAGGTCTTTTTGTTATGTGGACGACTTGATTGAAGGTATTTATCGCCTTTTGAACAGCGATTATTCCGGGCCGGTGAACATTGGGAACCCCCACGAAATCACCATTCGAGAATTTGCCGAAGAAATCCAGGCCCTGACCGGAACCGATCAACCCATCACCTACCTGCCGTTGCCGCAGGATGATCCCAAACAAAGAAGGCCGGACATCACCCTGGCCCGTGATTTGTTGGGCTGGGAACCCAAAGTCCACCGGGCCGACGGTCTCAGGGACACCTTGGATTATTTCCGGTCCCTACCCCGGGAGGAATGGTTCAAAGAAGCGCATGGCCGAGAGTTCTAACGCGGCCCAATGGCATGTGGTCTATACCTTGCCACGCCACGAAAAGAAAGCCGCCCGGGAATTGGAGCTCCAAGGCCTGGAGCATTGGCTACCCCTCCACAAGGTCCGCAAACAATGGTCAGACCGCCGCAAATGGGTTGAAGAGCCGCTTTTTAAGTCGTATTTGTTTGTTTTGGTGACCCCCCGCACCTATTTTGATTTTCTTAACACGTACGGAATCGTTCGCTACATCTACCACGAAGGCAAGCCCGCCATCCTCAGGGACGCCGAGATGGATATCCTACGGCGCATGCTGGATTCCAGCTACGAATTGGAGGTAACCCCCCTGCAATTGACCCCGGGTCAGCAGGTTCGGGTCGAACAAGGGCCCTTGATGGGGCATACCGGCATTCTTATCAAGCAAAACAGCAATCAAAGTGTACGCGTTGATTTTGAGATCCTCCAAAGGTCGGTCGTCGTCACCGTCCCCCTCAAATTCATCCGCCCCGTTGACGAAGGCTAGGCTCCCGTTCTTAACTTCGCCTCACTTCTGCCGATAGGCCCTTGAACCTGGAAATTCCGGGTTTTATTCAACCGAGGGGCCTTTTCTTGTTCATCCGCAGACGGGCCCTTAGCTCAGCCGGTTAGAGCGTCTGACTCATAATCAGGTGGTCGTTGGTTCGAACCCAACAGGGCCCACCCTACCAACGGCTCCTTGCCCCGCTTTAACGGGTATTGATGAAGGTATTGAATTGAGCAATGGCCGTGGGGTCAAGGAAGATGGATGTGTGTCCCATGTTAGGGACCTCCACATATTGCCTGATTTGACAGTTGTTGCAATTCTGCATGCTTTGTTTGAAGGTCGGCCAGGAGTACATCTGGATGGGTGAGTCGTTGAGGCCCTGCACAAAAAGAATGTCCGATCGGTGACCTGTTGTGAAGGACAGAAGAGATCGTTGCATGTATTCGTTGGGGTTGACCTGCGTGGTACCGTAAACTTG
>CAIOCC010000115.1 GCA_903856555.1 uncultured Bacteroidota bacterium | reverse complement strand
GTATTTTGTTTTTGGTGGGCTCAAAGTCGGCTTTGAGCTTGGGGAAATACAAAATACCGGTGAGGTTGAAGGGGTCGTCGACGTTGAGGTGAATCCAGAACAACGGCTTCTCGGCCATGGGGTACAGATCGTTGTAAAAGTTCTGGTAGTCCTCATCGGTGAGTTCGGATGGTTTGCGGGTCCACAAGGGCGATGTGGCGTTGATGTGCTCATCGCCAAACATGACCTTGATGGGGAGGAACTTGCCGTATTTGCGCAGGATTTCTTTGAGCCTCCATTCGTCCAAGTATTCCGAGGCATCTTCGGCCACATGCAGGATGATATCGGTGCCCCGCTCGGTGCGGGTTCCGCTGCCGATTTGGTATTCGGTGGATCCATCGCAGGACCAGCGGGCTGCTTGGGCCCCATCGCGGTACGAAAGCGATTCAAGATCCACCCGGTCGGCGACCATAAAGGCCGAATAAAAGCCCAAACCAAAGGCGCCAATGATTTGGTTGAGATCCGACTTGTCTTTGTACTTTTCGATAAACTCGGTAGCCCCAGAGAAGGCAACTTGGGTAATGTACTTTTCGATTTCTTCCTCCGTCAATCCCAGACCATTGTCCGAGATGCGAATGGTTTTGGCGTCTTTGTCCAGGTGAACGGTGACTTGAAGCTCGCCCAGTTCACCGGTTACTTCTCCCATGGAGGCCAAAGCCGCTAACTTCTGGCAGGCATCCACCCCGTTGCTCACCAATTCCCTCAAAAAAATTTCCTGGTTGGAGTAGAGGGACTTTTTGATGAGGGGGAAAATGTTCTCGGTATGGACCGAAATAGTCCCTGTTTTGGTCTTTTGTGTCGACATCGATTGTGTTTTTTGGGTACAAGGCCATCAGCAAAGGCCGTGCCATGGGGCCACGAACCCTTCATTATGCCAAAATGTCCGAATATTTGATGCACAAGGAGGGGTTCTTTGGTCAATTCTTCGCAGTTTTGTGGCATGGAAGAGGTTTTTATTGTTGACGCAGCCCGGACCCCCATTGGTCGGTACGGTGGTGCCTTGGCGCAGGTTCGTCCGGACGATTTAATGGCCGACCTCCTGCGTCATTTATTGGATCGCAACCCCGGGGTTGATCCGCATCGAATTGAGGAGGTGATTTTGGGGGCCGCCAACCAGGCCGGTGAAGACAACCGAAACGTGGCCCGCATGGCCTCGCTATTGGCTGGTTTGCCTTTGGAGGTCTCCGGCGTCACGGTCAATCGACTCTGCGCCAGCGGTCTTCAATCCATCGTTGATGCCTACCGGGCTTTGGCCCTGGGTCAAGGTGATTTCTACATCGCGGGGGGGGTGGAAAGCATGTCAAGGGCGCCTTATGTGATGGCCAAACCGGACCAGGCCTTTGATCGTCAGCCCAGGGTTTACGACACCACCCTGGGATGGCGTTTTACCAATCCACGTTGGGAAGGTTTGTACCATCCGTATTCGATGGGCGAAACCGCCGAAAATGTCGCCGAACGCTACCAGATCAGCCGCAGCGACCAAGATGATTTTGCCTATGCTTCGCAACACAAATACGCAGCGGCCGAGGCCGATGGCGCCTTTGATCGCGAAAGAATCGGGGTGAAGGTGTCCAAAGGCAAGGGAAAGGTCGAACTTTTTGGTTTGGATGAACACCCGCGTCCCGTGGAGCGGGCGGCTTTGGATCAACTTAAGCCGGCCTTCAAAAACGGGGGAACCGTAACGGCGGGCAATTCTTCGGGCATCAACGATGGCGCCGCTTGCTTGATTCTAGCTTCGGGTACAGCGGTTCGTCGGGATGGGTTAAAACCCTTGGCCAGGGTGGTATCGGTCGGTGCAGCCGGCGTCGATCCCGCCATCATGGGCATGGGGCCGGTACCGGCGGTCCGCAAGGCGCTAGGCCGTGCCGGTTTGACTCCCAATGACTTGGGCCTCATTGAATTGAACGAAGCCTTTGCATCGCAGGCCTTGGCCTGCCAACGCGAATTGGATTTGCCCATGGAACGAATCAATGTTCATGGCGGGGCCATTGCGTTGGGCCATCCCTTGGGTTGCTCGGGGGCTCGGATTACCACAACGTTGGTGCATGCCTTGCACCGCTACCCGCAGAGTTCACCTTATGGCCTGGCTACGATGTGTGTTGGGGTCGGGCAGGGTCTGGCGTTGGTGGTCGAAGCTTGTCGTTAAGCGCTAAAGTTTCGATTCGGTGCCTCGGTTCTTTTTGCATTTATCCTACGATGGAGGCGCCTACCATGGCTGGCAAAAACAACCGAACGCGATCACCGTTCAGGAAACCCTCGAAAAAGCCTTATCGACCTACACCAGGCAAGAAGTGTTTTTAACCGGACAAGGACGGACCGATACCGGGGTGCATGCCAATTGTTTTTATGCCCATTGGGACTTCAAAGAAGGGGAAGCATTGCCCTGGGAAGCGAATCCGGAAGTCTGGTTAGCGCGTCTTAACCGGATGCTACCTCCGGACCTGGCATTGCATGCGGTGATTGGGGTGCCGGAAACCCTGCACGCCCGCTTTTCGGCCTTGTCAAGAACCTATCGTTACCGTATACATTGGACCAAGGACCCCTTTTTGGCAGGGCGCTCGTGGTGGCTTCCTGCCCAACCCGATTGGGAGGCCGTGATCAGTGCCACCGAAGCTTTGCCGGGTACTCGGGATTTTGGGGCTTTTGCCCGCAGTGGCGGGGGTCAAAAGCACAACCTCTGTGAACTGCGAAGGGCCGAATGGACCTTTCCTGCTCCTGGCGAGGCTTGCCTGACTTTGCAGGCCAATCGATTTCTCCGAAACATGGTTCGGGCGGTGGTCGGAACCTTGATAGAGGTCGGCAGGGGCTACCGCAAGGCGGACCTCATGGAGCAGTTGATTCAAGAAGCCAATCGTTCGGCGGCCGGGACTTCCGCTCCAGCTCACGGGCTTTATTTGGAACATGTAGAATACCCCAAGGGTCTGTTGGATCAACCGCTCTTTGGGGAAGCACCGCCCCTGCGCCAGCCATGAATCCAACCAAATCCAACCCAAAAGGAGGGACTCAGGGTCTCTGGCCCCCCACCCGTCGCCTGTTGCAGGCGATGTTACAATACCGCGGCTTGGTGGCGGTGACCGTGGTTTTGGCCGTGGTTCTGGCAGGGATGGCCCCGCTGCGGCCCTGGTATATTCAACAGGCCGTTGATGGCCCGATGCGCACCGGCGATCTGGATGCTTTGGCCGGGTTGGGCTGGCTCATTTTGGGACTGCTCGTGTTGGAATCTTTGTTCCGTTACGGGTTTGGTTACCTCAGTGTTCAGTTGGGACAATCGGTGGTTCTGGATTTGCGCCAAAGCCTGTATACCAAGCTCAGTCGCTACCGTCCTGGATTTTATGAAGCGAGGCCGGTGGGTTCCTTGGCCAGCAGGGTGATCAACGACTTGGAAGCAATCGCTGAACTCTTTGCCCAAGGCTTCTTGACTATGGCGGGGGATGTCCTTCAACTGGTGGTGGTCCTGGTGGTGATGTTCAGCACGGATTGGCAATTGAGTGTGGTGAGCCTTTTGGTGATGCCTTTGTTGTTACGGTCCACCTGGTGGTTCAAAGAAAAAGTCCATGGCTCCTTTACGTCGGTGCGGGCCAACACGGCCCGGCTCAACGCATTTTTGGCTGAGAGGTTGAGCAATCTGTTGTTGGTCCCGCTCTTTGACCGGGAAAAAAGAGAGAACCAAGCCTTTGCTGAGGAGAATGCACGTTTGACCAAGGCTCATCTCGACGGCATTTGGTACTACTCGGTTTTTTTTCCCGTGGTCGAGGTATTAACCGCTGCAGCGATGGGTCTTATGGTTTGGTACGGGGCCGTCCGTGTGGAAAGCGGTGACGTTTCTCCTGGT
>CAIOCC010000114.1 GCA_903856555.1 uncultured Bacteroidota bacterium | reverse complement strand
GGTGACCCTAAGTTGAGCACCCGCTGTCAACCCCTGAACCTCAAATTGATGGGCGATGGGATTGGGATAAACCGACCAGCGATCGGATGTTAGGCAGGTAGGGCAAGTCGATGAGACCGTATTGTAGAACAACGTATACCGTGCAACGCTGTCCCATGCACCTACGAATGAATCGTATTCCTTGCGAATCCAAGAGGTGATGCGGCTCGCATTGCTGGGATTGTAGGTGATGAGAGCTTCCGATCCTGAATTCGTCAACCAACCTTGACCAGAGACGAATTCCTCGTTCTTTTGAACTTGCAAATCACCGTTGGAGGTATAGGTACGGCTATCACGAATATCATTGACCCAGGATCCACTCGTACTATCCTGAACGGTGATACTGCCCAGGACTCCGGCATTCCATGCCAAGAGGGTACGGGTGGTTGAAAACCATTGGTTAGCGCTGTCGATTTCTTGGTCTGTGAACTGCTGAAGTAAACCGCCAAAGCTGAGGGAATTCCGACGAAGCATCGGGGTCAACAAAGGGCCGGTTACCATCTGCACCAAAAAGCGAGTCGGTTCCGATGGCCCGGATGGACTGAGTCGGTGCAAATCCATAATGCCTTCGGGTGCAATGAGATCTTCGGCTGAAACCACATACGATTCACCGATGCTCTGCATCCAAGACCCAAATCCCAAATCCCAAGATAAATTACCATACCGGAATTTTAGTTGAGACCAGGTTCCGGAAAGTTCATCCCAAAATTCAAGATCAAAGGAAGTCGGGGACCCGTTGGCTGCGGAGGTCACGGCCGATACTCTCAACGAAGGTTCCCATTGGGATAGGTCCGCGTTGTAGGACCGGTAGACAAAGCCCGTCACAGCATTGCCCATGTAGGTAAAGGCGATTGAATCGCCCATCATCAATGCCAAATTTCCGCTTCCATCGTCCTCCATGTACCGCACAGACGTGCAATTACCACGGCTATCGACCGGTTGCATCAAACGAAACGTCTCCACGGTGGTGGGTAAATTTTCAAAAAAAGAAACCTGCAACAATTGCCCTTGGGCCGTGTAACTCATCACCGCTTGACCAACCGGCAAAGCGGGCAACGGTGGACTTGGAGGGGTCCATAGGCGGGCCTGGGTTAATTTGCCAGCGCTGTTACGGACCAGTCGGTAATTAAAGGCCGGCTCAAACAAACCGCCCCCCAGGTAATCTTCCATGAGAACCGAGTCCGGGTTGGCCGCAGCCGAGGTGCGTCCTAGATTGCGATGGAGATGCTCCCTCACTCCCCGATTTTTGGACATAAACAAGGGTTGGCCGGGGCTGTACGTGCGCCGCTCATGGGCCACTTTGGGGGTCAACTTGGACCCTGGGTTTTGAGCAATCGTACGAGTCGTCTGAGCCTGGGCGTTTTGAGATAACCCAAGGAACATGACCATTAAGAAGACGCGATACGCTTGGGAGGCAAGGCCCAAGCAATTGTAAGAGGCTGATTGTGAATTCATAGAAGATGATTGAGGGGTGCAAGGATTTGTTGAAGCAAAATTACAACACCTCCTTGGCTATTTTTGAACTTCGTCCTATGATTTACCTTGCGATCCCTTGGAGTCCTGAACCCGAATTATTTCCCGGCCTTCTGCCCGTCCGTTGGTATGGGCTGCTGTTTATGTCCGGTTTTGTCTTTGGTTATTACATCCTTCAGAAGATTTTTGTTCGACATGGCAAAGACCCTCGACTCTTGGACGACCTGGCCCTCTATGTCGGTGTTGGGACCATTCTAGGGGCCCGCTTGGGTCACTGCCTCTTTTACGAACCGGCTTATTATCTGAGCCATCCCCTGGAAATCATCAAAATTTGGCAAGGCGGGCTGGCAAGTCACGGGGCCGCCATCTGTATTCCAATCGCCGTTTGGCTTTTTACCCGCAAAAACCCTCAAGTAGGTTTTTTGTGGCTCTTGGACCGTGTGGTGGTCGTGGTTGCGCTGGCAGGGGCCCTCATTCGTTTAGGAAATTTGTTCAATTCCGAAATCGTTGGGGAACCGACCGATTTGCCTTGGGGCTTTGTCTTTGAGCGATTGGGCGAGAATTTCCCTCGTCATCCCAGCCAGCTTTACGAATCCCTCTTCTATTTCTTGTGTTACTTGGTCTTGCGCTGGATGGAAAGAAAGCATCCCGCCGCTCAACAACCGGGTGCGCTGCTAGGCGCTTTCCTCATCTTGGTTTTTGGGTTCCGCTTTTTCATTGAATTCCTCAAAGCCGATCAAGTGAACTTTGAATCCCAAATGATGCTCAACATGGGCCAATGGTTATCCATTCCAGCCATCGTGCTAGGTCTATTGTTATGGAGCGGTCGTTTACCTTGGAAATCAAAAGCAGCCTAAACCACCTCTTAGCAAGCTCTAAGAGTCAAGGCCCTGGGCTTGTTCCATAAACAGCCTGGTTTGGGCCAGCAAAGGGGACCAATAGGCATCCCCATCGGGCATACGAACCTTGGATCGGTAAGGCTCCAGGATTTGAAGGAGTTTGAATCCGGGTTCTCCCTGACGAAAAGAAAGTGCCCGGTTCGCAGTCAACCATTCCACGGCCAAAATTTGGAATAAATTATCCAGCATCGTGGCCAAACGATTCGCGGCATTGGCCCCCATGCTGACATGGTCTTCTTGGCCGTTGGAGGACGGAATGGAATCCACCACGCAAGGGGTTGCCAATTGTTTGTTATGAGAAACCAAAGCGGCCGCCGTGTATTGGGGAATCATAAAACCCGATTCCAAACCGGATTGCCCAGATAAGAAGGGCGGTAGGCCCCGGGTTCCTGAAATTAATTGATAGGTCCGGCGTTCCGAAATGGACCCCCATTCGGCCAAGGCCAGAGCCGCATGGTCCATCGCCATGGACAAAACTTGGCCGTGAAAATTGCCCCCGCTCAAGACACGGCCGCTGCGATGATCCACCAAAGGATTATCCGTCACCGAATCTGCCTCGATCTCCAAAACACGGCCCAAGGAGGCGATGACTTCCGCCGAAGTGCCGTGAACCTGTGGGATGCATCGGAAAGCATAGGGGTCTTGAACCGAAGGTCGAGGCAATAACGCCAAGGTACTTCCCTGCATGAGCTCAAGGAGATGCTGAGCCGTTCGAATGGCCCCGGCATGGGGGCGCACTTGGTGCAGCAAGGGATCCAAAGGCTGCTGAGATGCCAAAAAAACCTCGGAAGACAAGGCCGCGCAGTGGTCTGCCCAAAGGCCGGCCTCCTTGGCTCGACGATGGGCCGCCATGGCCGTTGCCAACATGTACTGGGTTCCGTTCAGCAAGGCCAGTCCCTCTTTGGATTTCAGAACCAAGGGCTGGCGACCCAAAGCGGACAGGGCTTCGGCCCCGCTCATTGTTTGACCCTGATGAGTGCATTCCCCCAGGCCCAAGATCGGCAACACCAAATGCGCCAACGGAGCCAAGTCACCCGACGCTCCCAGGGAACCACGGGTGGGGACCACGGGTAAGATATCATGATTGTAAAAATCCAGCAAGGCTTCTACGGTCTCGGTGCAAACACCGGAATAACCAAAAGCCAAGGAATGCACTTTGAGACCAAGCATGAGGCGGACCACTTCGGGCTCGGCTGCAGGCCCACAACCACAGGCATGGGATAAAACCAGGTTACGCTGCAGGGCTTCCAAATCTTCGTTGGGAATCCGGGTATTGCAAAGGGCTCCAAAGCCCGTATTGATTCCGTACCAAGCCTGGTCGTTGCCGTCCAGGGCCTTGTCCAGGTAGGACCTGTTCTCGGCGATTAGGGCCCATCGATCCTCTTCCAAGGCCAATTCCACCAAGCCGGCACCGACACGGGTCCATTCCCCCAAGCCTTGGCCTGGGCTAAGGTGGAGCCTAGGGCGTTGGATGATGGCCGAGTTGGTAGAATTCATCTTAGGCAAGGGGATTCGTTGGGGACTGAAGAAAAGCCGCTACCTCGGAAGGAGGCAAGCGATGACGAAGCTTTTGATCCGTTGATTGAAGGGTTACCTCTCCGGCTGCCCATTCGCGCTCTCCAAAGACCACCATCCAAGCCACTTCTGAACGCTGCGCATGCTCCGTCGCCTTTTTGTATTTGCCACTCAAAGGAAACCAATCGGCCGAGAAACCCCGTGAACGCCACGTCAAAACCCAGGCCTGAGCCGCAGCATCCAGCGAAGGATCCGAAGCATAACACAAGATATCCATTCCGCGAAGCGATGACTCATCCCACAATCCCAAACGGTCCATTCCCTCCAGCAAGCGTTCAGCACCAAAGCTGATGCCCATGCCCTTCCATTCCGGGTACCCAAACAGCGCGGTCAGCCCGCTGTACATCCCACCACCGCCCAAGGAACCCAAACCCAGTTCGGGGGCCACCACTTCAACCACCAAACCGGTATAGTAATCAATACCCCGAGCCAGGCAAGGATCAAAGGTGAGCGAATCGCCCCCGCTTGCTCTTGAACCATCCGCCTGATTTTGACCAAAGAAAGTCACAACTTGCTCGGTCTCTTTCAAGGCGTTGAGGGCATCTTCCTTCACAAGATCCGTTATTCCTCCATCCCTTAGAATTGCTTGCATCC
>CAIOCC010000113.1 GCA_903856555.1 uncultured Bacteroidota bacterium | reverse complement strand
TGGGGATTGGCAATGGACGCTGCTGGCACCCTTTATTTTACTTCAAGGGCGAATAATCATGTGATGCAATGGCGCAAAGGAGCGCAAACAGGCCGAGTTATTGTTGGATACAACGGCACAAGCCATGTGGTAGGCTCCTTGAACGACCCAACGGGCCTAAGCGTTGACTCCAAGGGCGGAATTTGCGTGGCTGAAAGAGGCTATGGAAGTATTCATTATGTCAAGCCTGAAAACTTGTCAGGGAAGCCGTATCAAACCATGGCTGCAGGCACTTATACAGCCAAGCTATTTACCTATGGAGGCTGTGAAGTCGATGTTCAAGGAAGCGTGAATTTCGTTCCACATGCGATCGTTTGGACAAGCAACCAAGGTGAAGCATGTTTTGGTGATACCTTGGCCCTCCGCGCCATTCAACAAACCGGTTTATCTTATCAATGGCAGCGTGATGGGCTGGATATGCCAGGTGAAACGGGCGTTGAGTTTAGAACGGTATTGCCAGGCACTTATAGGTTAATGGTGGTTAATCAGCAAGGTTGTACGACAACCTCGGAGGATTACGTTCTTCGACCCACGCCTAGCTTTGGTGTATCAACCTTGGCAGAATGTCCTAACGATACGCCTGGTGTACATCTTGCTATCACAGGAAACGATTCTATTTTGTCTGGAATTGCATGGTTTCGAAATGGGATCGTTCACAATTATCAAGATGCAAAATATACCCAAGTTTTACAACAGCTTTATCAAGTTCCCTCCATGTATCATCCCTGGTATGGTTGGGTGAGTAACTTGAATTCCCCTCAGGGGATACACATCGACCGGGAAGGGAATTTGTATGTGGCTGACACGGAATTTGATCGGATTGTTAAGTGGTCTCCCACTGGAGGTCAGGGCGTTGTGGTGGCCGGCGGTAACGGTCGTGGTGCGGGACTTACACAATTGGATCGACCCTTGGGGGTTTTTGTGGATGAACGAGGTTGGATTTATGTGAGTGATCAAGGAAATCATCGGGTTGTTCGATGGATTCAAGGTCAAGGTGTCGGAACGGTTGTTGCCGGCGGAAGAGGTAATGGACTCAATTTAAATCAGTTATCCAGCCCTCATGGCATTTGGGTTCATAGAACAGGGGATGTATTTGTATCGGACTACGGTAATCATCGAGTGGTCAAGTGGATACCTGGTGCCGATACGGGTTCTGTCGTGGCCGGAGGAAACGGCCCCGGCTCTATGCCCAATCAACTCTATTACCCCGCCGGTATTTGTATGAATCAAGACGGCGAACTTTTTGTTGCGGACCAATACAACCATCGTGTTCAGCGCTGGTCCATCGGTGCATCAAACGGCGTTACTGTTGCAGGTGGGAATGGGCAGGGAGCGAGGTCTAATCAGCTTTCCAACCCATGGGATGTTTCGGTGCTTGGATCTGGGTCGGTGTACATCAGTGACCGCGGAAACCATCGGGCTATGCTATGGAGGGCTGGCTCAATCAACGGTCAGGTTGTTGGAGGGTACAACGGGTATGGGAACAGTGCGGGCCAACTGAACGATCCATCTGGAATTCGGATTGACCGTCAAGGAAACCTTTACATAGCTGAAAGAGGCAGGCAATGGGTTCAATCATTGGCTCATGAGCCATTGACATCCATGACTTTTTCTACCTCCGATGCGGGACTGTATACGGCCAAAGCTTATACCAAAGAAGGGTGTTTAGTGGATGGGAATCAATGCGGTTTGCTTGTGAAGGTGACCTCTAGTTCGGGGAACCTTGTTTGCGAGGGTCAGGCCACCGTATTAACGGGAGATTCAATTCCTGGCTGTACCTATCAATGGATCAAGGACGGGGTTCATCTGCCAGGCGCTACCACCCGATTCCTGATGGCGCATTCTTCGGGTTCCTATCGTTTGATGGTGAGCCATCCTAGCGGTTGTACGGCGCAATCCTGTGCTATTCCGGTTTTGGTTAATCCATCAGCGTCCATTCATTCGACTGGAAATTTGTGTTTTCCGGGGTCTGTTCAGTTAAGTTCGCCTTCCCTTGTCGATACGAATGTTGTTTCGGTTCAATGGTACAGGGGCAACGAGGAAGTGGGCCAAAATCAAATGCGATTGGATCCGTTAGCAAATTTGGAAGTCAATAATTATGACTATCCTTCCGGGGTATTTCTTGGGAGAAACGGTAAGGACTTGTATTTTACCCAACCCAACCAACACAGAGTGGTAAAAAAAGACCTGGAAACAGGAGTCATTGAGTTTGTTGCCGGTCAAGGAGGTGGGGGTAGCGGTCTGACGCAAATGAATTATCCGCTTGGGGTTTTTGCTCAAAGACAAGGAGAAATATTTGTGGCGGATCATAACAATCATCGAGTGATGCGGTACGAGGCTGGCTCTTCAAGTGGATCCGTCGTTGCGGGCGGGAATGGGGCTGGAAGCGGTATGAATCAATTGTACGGACCTTACGGCGTTTTTGTGGATCCTCACTACAATGTTTATGTGGTAGATCATCATAATCATCGAATTCAACGATGGGCACCAGGTGCAATTGCGGGGGTTACCGTGGCGGGTGGAAATGGCGCTGGAAGTGCTTTGAACCAGTTATACTACCCCACCAATATGGTCATAGGGCCCGATGGTTGGATGTATATAGTTGATAAGGGGAATCACCGAGTCCTTAAATGGCGTACTGGAGAGAATAGCGGAATGGTGGTTGCGGGTGGACAGGGATCTGGAGGGGGATTGAATCAACTTAGCAGTCCACACGATGTTCAGGTAGACGTGGCAGGAAGCCTGTACATTACAGATGTATCCAACCACCGTATCATGCGTTGGAGGGCTGGATCCGCCTTTGGTGAAGTTGTCACAGGCGGTATTGGGGCCGGCGGGGCTTTATCTCAATTGAGCACTCCCCAGGGTCTTGGTTTGACATCGGACGGGAATTTGTATACAGCGGATTACTACAATCACAGGCTTCTTCGTTACGAAGCCATGGGAATGGATACCAATGTATTTGCGCCAACGATGGCAGGGACTTATAGTGCAAAAGTATTTTATCGTAATGGTTGCTCTACGCAAACCAACTCGATTCGCTTAGGCCAAGACACCACTCATTTTGGGAGTGATTCTTTTGTAGTCCAAAATAATTTCACGCAGAATAGTTCAGGATGGAATACCAATCAGCGGTTTAGCTATTTGGGTAACCAAGCGTTAGGACCTTTTGCCAATCAATCCTTGTCGTATTTCAATCAGAATGTCCCTCCCTACGATTCGGCGTACTTTGAGTTTGATTGGAATATTCATGATTCATGGGACAACAATGAGCCATTCTATGTTACAGCCAATGGCCAGTTGCTAGGTACCTTTTATTTTTGGCACTGGGGAACCGCCAATTATCCGCAATTAGAGCCATTAGGCCAATCGGGTACTCGTTGTTCGGGATACCCAACTAGAACCTACAGGGCTCGTTTTGCTGCACCCCATGGGGTAGGAAATAACGTATCTTTTTCGATTAATCAATGGAATGCTGAGGGTGTTTGTAACGAATCATGGTCGATTGACAATTTTAGGGTAACAGCGGGTCGGAGTGTTACCTTATGTCAAGGAGATACCGTGTGGATGGGCTCCATGCCTTTGGTAAGTTCAGGTTTGCATCGCTTGAATTTTACCAATCAGCTGGGTTGTGATTCGGTTGTTCAGGCTTATGTGCAGGTAAAGCCTAGGCCTGACGATACAACCATCCATGTTCAGATTTGTGCTGGGGGTAGCTATAGGTTCGGTAGTTTGAACTTGACTCAAAGTGGACGCTATACCCGGGTAACAACTTCCCATAACGGATGTGATTCAACGATACACCTGGAATTGATGGTTCATCCCGTTTATTCTACCCAAACGAACAGGAGCCTATGTTATGGTCAGACTTTTGGGTTCAACGGAAATGCCTTGTCCACGAGTGGTGTATATACCGCGATGTTGACCGCCTCAACAGGTTGTGATTCCATGGTGACTCTTCATTTGACAGTTGCTGACTCTATAAATCCCACGACGTTGGTTCAAACGCTTTGTATGGGCGATACCCTGAATCTGCAGGGGCAAGCCTTTTGGCAAGGTGGAAGCTATACGGTGGTTTTGACAAGTCATACGGGGTGCGATAGTTTGGTTTATTTGGATCTGCAGGTTGCAAATCCGTCGACGACGGTGATTTACGATACGATTGCATTTGGGTCGGGGTTCTGGCTGGGGAGTCAGCTTCTCAATGCGACAGGCGTTTATTCCTTGTTGCTTGGCAATATTCAAGGCTGTGATTCTTTGGTAACTGTCCATCTGATGGTATTGAACAGCCCACTTCGTGGCGTACTCCGATATCAAAATACGTCCTTGACCCCCATGGCCCAGGTGATGTTAACCCTTTCGAGCGGCAACCAAGCCATTGACAGCGTTACAACGGATGGACAGGGATCTTTTGATTTTGGAATTCGTCCACCTGGCAGTTACCGATTGAGCTTTACCAATCCAAGGCCGTGGGGAGGCGTTAATGCAACCGATGCCTTGGGGATTTCCCGGCACTTTACCAATTTGCAGTCCCTATGGGGGTTGCGGCGTCAGGTCGCTGATGTGAATCGAACGGCTTCGATTAATTCTTCGGATGCATTGCTTGTTTCGATGCGTTATTCGTTAATTATTAATGATTTTAGTGCGGGTGATTTTGGTTATTCGATGGATACCTTTTCGATCGGACAGGGAGATAGTGTTTATCTTGATTTACGTTCTTTGTGTTACGGTGACGTGAACGGCAGTTACAACCCATCGGTGACGGCGCGTGCGTCATGGACGCGGATGGACGAGAACGGGGATCAGGCGACCAATTCGGGGGCTTACTTCCTGGATTTGAAGGCCAAGCGTGGTATGGATTTGGGGGCGGTATCGTTGAACCTGCGTTTACCGGAAGGCGTTCAGGTGGTTTCGGTTCGCTCGATGAGCAAGGTGAGCGACGAAGCGGTGGTGTACAAGCAACAGGGCAGAAGTCTGCGTTTGGCTTGGTATCACTTAATGCCTTGGCGTTTGATGGAAGGCGATGACGTAATTCGTTTGGAGCTGAAGGGTCGTGCCGAAGGTTGGTTGGAGATGGATGAAACCGAGAGCGAATTGGCTAATTCTGACGGTGTGGCTTTGACGGGTTTGCCGTTGACCGCTGCACGTCTGCGTTTGCAGAGTTCCAAGGCTCCTTTGGAGGCGTCTATCTTCCCGAACCCCGCGTCGAATCGTTCATCGTTGAACCTGAACCTTGGGCAACCTTCTACTTTACGTGTTGAAGTGGTGGATGCAATCGGCCGTCGGGTTTACCAAAGCCACGATCCAATGCTGTCTGCTGGCGAACACCGTCTGGAATTGCCGATGGACGAATGGTCCGATGGGCAATATTATGTCTTGGTTCAGGCTTTGACGGGGGATGGTCAGGTACTCAAACAGAGCCTCAAACTCCAAAAGAAGCGGTAAGGCCGGATATTCATACGGTTTGTAGTTTTGGGGCATGACGATCAAAGAGCGTTATGCCGGGGTGCTTCGGTATTTTGAGGAGAGTGGGCTGGAGGCGGAGACGGAATTGATGTACCGCAGCCCGTTTGAGTTGCTGGTGGCGGTGGTTTTGTCTGCCCAATGCACCGACAAACGGGTGAATATCGTGACGCGGTCCTTGTTTGCCCGATTGCCGGATGCGGCAACGATGGCGGCAGCCGGGGAGGACCTCATTCGGGAATTGATCGCTTCGATATCCTATCCCAACGCCAAAGCCAGGCATTTGGCGGGCTTGGCCCAACTATTGATGGAGCGTTTTGGGGGCGATGTCCCGTCGGCCCGGGAGGATTTGATGGCCTTGCCCGGGGTGGGTCGCAAAACCGCCAATGTGATCCTTTCGGTTCTGCACGGAGAGGCGGCGATGGCGGTAGATACCCATGTTTTTCGAGTTTCGGCTCGATTGGGCTTGACCCGCGGCGCCAAAACCCCGTTGGCTACCGAGGTTCAATTGATGCGGCATATCCCGGAGGCCTTGGTTCCCAAGGCCCACCATTGGCTGATTTTGCACGGCCGGAGGGTTTGCGTGGCCCGCAATCCTCGATGCGGGGACTGTGGATTGCAGGCTTGGTGCGCTTATTTCCGCAGGAATTCAGGTTCCAAGGCGGGGTAGGCAGGGCGGGTTGTATTTTTAGCGAATGCAACCCTATGGAAATTTAGAAGGCAAAACGGCCCTGGTCTGCGGGGCCAGTCAGGGCATTGGATGGGCCACGGCC
>CAIOCC010000112.1 GCA_903856555.1 uncultured Bacteroidota bacterium | reverse complement strand
GCCTTCGGTAGAACCAAGCCTCGGATTTGCTGCAAGCGTTCCTTCCAAACTGGATCTGGCTGGAGGCTCGTGAGCCCTTCCATCGCCTGGCCTTCTTGGTGTTGATGGCAGAGCCAGCAACCCAGAACCAAGCCTCGAAGAGCCGCTTCGACGGTCGTAGTTGATTTCATTGGTTTCAATTAAAGTTCGGAGGCGACCATGGTTCGCCCTGGGCCGACCACCGCCAGCAAAGTTCCCCTAAAAGGAATGTTATGGTAAGCTTGGGCGACCCCCTGGCTGTAGCGCGGGGCTGCCTTGGAAGCAGCCGCTCCCGATGAATAGCCGGGGTCAAAAACCACCCACCCGTTGGGCTGACCCTTGTCCATGGAGTCCAAAACCTGCGCATGGATTCCCAAAATTCGTTCAGGGCCTTCGGTCAATGCATGGACAACGCGGGATACCCAACGCGTTCGACGACGGGCATCCAACAAGGAACCGGCTTCCAATGCGGCCAAAAAGGCATGTTGGATCCCGGCCTGTCCAAAGGCAGCAGCCGGAAACTCCACGTCCTTGGATTCGCTATCACCGGGTTGATGATCCGAGCAAATGACCGCTATGGTCCCATCTAAGATGCCCTCCATCAGGGCTGCGCGATCGGTGGAACTGCGCAAGGGAGGGTACACTTTGAAATCCGTTCGAAATCCTTCGACATCCTCCTGGGTGGAAGCCAAATGATGGGCCGCCACACCGCAACTCAGACGAAGACCCTGGGCCAAGGCCTGACGAACCTTTTCAACGGATTCGGCACTGGAAATTTTGGAAAAATGAAGGTGGGCGGGTCCTTTGAGATAACCCAACAGCGCCAGGTCTCGATCGATGGCCATGGTCTCGGCTACCACGGGCCATCCTGTCAAGCCCCATTGCACCGATTGCATGCTCTCGTGAACCTGGGCTCCTCGGCCCAAAGCCGGCTCGCAGGGTACAACCATCAACGGCAATCCGGTCATTCCCCCGTATTGCAACAGTCGCAGCATGGTCCCGGCATCGGGGATCGCCTTGTTGGCGTTCGAAAAGGCGGCAGCACCGTGGTGTTTCAAATCCAACATATCGCTGCAGGCTTCCCCGGACAAGCCCTCGGTTAAAGCTGCTGCAATGCGAACCTCAACGGGCAGCCCCTGGGCCTGAAGGCGCAAGGCGGTCACCTCCCCTCCGCTTTGGAGGACGGGTCGGGTATCGGGTTGCAACAAAACCCGGGTAAAGCCTCCGGCCAAGGCCGCCAGGCTTCCACTTTCCAAGGTTTCACGGTTTTCATAACCGGGGGTACCAAAATCAGCGTAGAGATCCGTAAAACCTCGGGACAAATGCAAGTCCTTGGATTGGATTACCAAGGCACCGGGGGCTTTCAAACCGGAACCTACTTTGGTGAGAACGCCATCCTCGATCAAAAAATCAGCTCGCTCACCCTTCGGTGCTTTGGACCGCAGGTGAGCAGGCAGAGGGCCGTGGTAACGGGCTTGTTGGAGGAGAATTTTCATGCTTTGCGCCACGCAAGCAGCGCTGCTTCTAAGGCCAAAAATACCAAGCAAGCCCCGATTAACCACCGGGTCAACGAAGACTCTGCCTCGTAAAATCCATTCCAAGGGCTCAAGGTCTTCCCCAAGGCGACGGTCCCTCTGGAGGCATCGGGATAAAATCGCTGCAATTCGTCCTCGCTCATCCCCCGGAGATCGGATTCCAGGGGTTCACGGTTGAGGGCAAACCAAGGGCCTGGCGGTTGAACGGAACCAGGATCCAAACGATAAAATCCAGGCTTGGCCTGTTCCATCGAAGGCCGTAGCAAGCAGCGTCCGTTAACCACCCGGACCAAAGGCCGCCAGACTTCTGGATCCGGGCCACTCGAATCCATCGCCCTCAATTTCCATTCGCCTGGCTCGTTCCAAGTGGCTGGAAGAGGCAGGGACCATTCCCGGTCTCCGCCAAGCGTCCCGGTATAGGAAGGGGCCTTGAGCGAAGCCATGGCCAAGCGATACCAGACCGGGACAAAGAGATCGTGTCGAACCAAATCAGACCACTCATCGGTCAGCGGGGTGCTAAATCGG
>CAIOCC010000111.1 GCA_903856555.1 uncultured Bacteroidota bacterium | reverse complement strand
TATTTGATTCAAGGCCCCACCACCCAGCGGACCCAAACGGTCGTTCTCCCCGCTCTTTGGATCCCGACCCTGTAAATTCCAGGGGCTAAATCGGGACCAGGGTTGGCACCGGGCCTAAGGTGCATGGTAAGACTGGTTTGTCCGTCCCTACCCAAGACCAAGGGTTGCCAGGTCAGTACCATATCCTCCTCAACGGGTTTGATAGGGTTCCAATAAATGTTTTGACCTTGGAGCCATGGGTTGGGGCCCAAGCCCCAAGTAGAGAGTTCATGCGGTTCTTCGAAGGAAGCCTCTGGGCTGGTTGAACTCACCAAACGCCCCCCAGGAGTGGCGCCGCATCGGTCTTTCCACTGTTTGAGCCGTGTCTTGGCGGCCAGGACCGCAGGCTCGGAAGCTCCTCCTCCTTGGTCGCACCATTCCATGATCTCCAAGGACCAACCGTACCAAGCATCGCGAGGGATGGAATAAGGGTTCCAGCGATGGCAGGTGACCTCCATCAAAGAGCAAGTCGCATTCCATGTTTGGAGCAGGGCCTGCCTTTGGGCAGGCAAGGGGTCGTTGAGGTCCAAGGCCCCTCTGTTCAACCCGTTCAACATCGAGTTCAAGGAATCCAGATACCAAGGGGTCACAAAGGGAATTCTACTTTCGCGGAAATAAGATGGACCACCCCCCGTGGCTTGACGGGTCATGCACAGCGCCGATGAAGAGGGAGAAACACCGCGAAGGATGACCAAGGGATTCCCATCCCAATCCAACAACGACGAAAGAGAAGGCGGATGTTGGTAAGGCATGCGGTTGCCCTGGGTTTCCAAACCGTAGAACCCACCGGCTTGGGGTAAGAGGTACTGCAGGGCCAAACCACTCAACATTCCAGACAAAGCGGTTCCGTTCCCCGAAAATGTATTGTTACCGTTTCGGAGGTACAGTAAATCTGCTTCTTCGATGTGCAAAGCGCGCCCGTTATCTCCAAAGAAATTCATCGCTCCATCCCCTAGCCAAACCTGGGTGTTTCCGGCATACCAGGCCGTTTGGTTACGAGTCCATTCATTGCACAAAGCCTCCACACGCATCACCCCAAAACTCATCAATGCATTCGTATTGGAATCCAACCGGCATTCCTGCAGACGTAAACGGGCGCCTCCCTGCCCCATCAAATCCAACCCCACCCCGTTGGCCAACCATACCGATCCAAAAGCCCTGTTCATTTGAAGGAGATCAAAGGCTTTCCAACCGATGCGGTTGTTTTCAAAACGACAATGGATTAAATCCACCGCGGAATGATGCGTCACCAAGCCGGTATCGTTCCCCGCAAAACGGACGCCGACCAAACGAATCCTTCGTTGCATAGGAGCGTTCAAGCGACGCAAGGCGCATTGCATAAAAGTCAATTCGCATTCTTCCATCGATAGATCCCCGCTTCCTTGCAGGGTCCACACGCCACCACGTGCCCCGATCCGCTCTTGACCCAATCGGCATTGACGAACGGTAACCGGTCCAGCACAAGACCATTGGGCCCCTGGCATCCAGCGAACCCGGCAGCTATCCAGCACAATCGGCATACTGGGTTCATCCAAGGACCAATGCCCGCTAATGCGCAATCGTTCGTGGTCCCGGTGGCGACCCCTCATTTCCAAGGATGCACCGGGATAAACAGTCCAGCGTGATGACCTGCCACCGTTTGCTTGAACCCACAGCCTACCTCCTCCTCGGGGTCTAAAAACGGTACCAGGATGCAGAATCACCTGGCCATGTATTTCCAACAGGGAGGAATCCCCGTCCAAGTCCACCACCGCACCGGGATACATTTCCAAAACCGAGCCGCTATCCATCAAAAGTCGATACCCATTCCTGATCCATAGCCGACTCCCGCTTCGTAACACCAAACGAGAACCTGCCCCAAAACGGGCACAAGATTTTTCCCAACCTCGGTAGCCCAAAGGCCTGCCCAATTCGACGAGGGAGCGAGACCCCGCATCCACCGTTACCGAATCGCAAGCCACCGAAAATGTTCGGATTTCACGGTCGGCATTGGTTGGCAAATCAGGCAAGGACGGAACATCGTGAACCATCAAGTTACCACCGGCCAAAATCCGCAAAACAGATCCGGTTCCCAACACCAACGAAGGGATGCGCACCAAGCTATTAAAAGGTAACAGCGGGGTACTCAAAACATGCCAACCCAGGTGGATGGAATCCCCCGCTGTCACGTTGGTGATACGACGCATCGGCACCATCGAGGAACGCAACCAATTTCGAAGAGTGCCGGACCAGGTTCGATACACCATGGCATGGGGATCGTTGGCATGGGTTTCGGACCAATGAGGGCGATGCAACCAACGCTCAAAGGACTTGGGATCAAAGGGAATATTCAACCCTAGGGCCGATGTAAAAACCGAAGTGTCCAAATTCAAGGCTGAAACCGTGCTTACAAAGCTGTGAATCGATACCCATTCGACCGATTCTACAAAGCGGTTGCTTACCTGCATGCCCATGGTGGAATAATCACCAGGAGCATAATCCAACCCCATGCGGGGAACGGTGTTGCGTACCGAGTAGACGCCCAAACGATTTCGTTGGTGGTGAGCGTTCCATGCACTCTCGATCCTGACGCGGTATCGATGAGAAATAAGCAGGATAGCGCTGTGTTTGGAAGCCATAATCCAGGGTGTAAACATGGGAAACAACATGGCCGCCAAGGAATGGACGGTGCGATTCAGGGCCAGGGCTCCAAGACCCTGGAGGTAGAGTGCGTATTGTTTCTGGATATCTGAGAAATTGGATTGAATATCGTTCCCTGCCAAATAAACCGTATCGTAGGCGGGGACCCTGGGCGAATGAACAACGATGCGGCCTTGGTTTCGGAACAAAACCATGCGTTGGGAACCGATATCCCGAAAAGACCGAAAAGGAAGAGGAAAGGAATGCGGCGCCCAGACAGCCGATTCCAAAGCAAAGGCCGGCTCACCGTCTCGTATGGTATCGAAGGGAGTCTGAATATGGCGGCCTTGACGCTGTCCGGTTAAGCTGCCGTTGGTGATTGCATAATTCCGCGTGTCTCGGGGCAGTCCCAACGAGTCCAGCAAGCGTTTCAGCGCCTGGTGTTGCTGTTCCAAGGGGGCGTCCACATGGTAGGTTAACATCTGCGCGGCT
>CAIOCC010000110.1 GCA_903856555.1 uncultured Bacteroidota bacterium | reverse complement strand
CCTTTTTGGACATTGGTATAGGCCGCCCCCAGCGATTTGACCGGGGGTAACAACTGAGAAAACAAGAGAATATACGCGATGAACTCACTAGCTGACAATGCACTGCGATGCTCAATCACCAAGGTTCCCCCAAAATAAAGAATACTCAAAACCGCCATGACCCCCAACGCTTCCGAAACGGGGTTGGCCAAATCGCGACGGTCAAATATTTTTCGTAACAACAGCGCGTAGCCTTTGTTGAGATCGTCAAAACGATCCGACATAAAGCCAGAAGCATTGCTAATCCGGACAATCCGAATACCGCTGATCGTTTCTTCTAGTCGCGACAACAAAGATCCCAAAAGATCTTGGCTGTTGCCCGAATCCCGACGCAAGCGACGGGTTAACAAGCCAATAAACCAACCAGAGATGGGCAGAACCAAAAACGAAAACAGCGTCAAGGCCGGAGAGAGTGCCAAGAGAAAACCGACATAAGCCAGGATCAAAAAAGGCTCTCGTAACAAAACATGCATGGTGTTCACCACAGAGCCCTCAATTTCGGTCACATCGTTCGAAAGAACGGATATCAAATCCCCCTTGCGGCGGTGATGAAAAAAACGAATATCCTGGGCCAATACCTGACCGTACAAATCCTGCCGCAAACGATAAATAAGGCGACTGCGCAAACGGTTCAAAACCTTCTGGGCCAAAAACCGAAAAACATTGGCCAGAAAAATCGAAGCCCCAACCCCTGCACAAACCAGGGCCAACGCCCCTTGACGACCGTTTTCGGCCAATACATTCTCAAAAAAGCCTTGAAAACCGCTGCGGAGTCCCTCCACCGAGCCAGCAACGCTTTCGGTCCCTGCCGTTGTGGCCGCCGAATCCGTTCCAAAAATCAAGTCCAACAAGGGAATGAGCAGCCCAAAATTGGCCAAGCCAAAAACAATCCCCCCGATGGTTAACAAAAGATACTGAACCATAGGCCTCCCCAGAGGTCCTGCCAGCACCAACAATCGCCAATAGGTTCCCACGCCGTTTAGGTAAGGCGGGGAGGCTTGTCTCCTCCGTTTTTGTCCGTTTGTTGACGCCTCAGCACCGCCAGGCGTTGGCGCAATTCGCCCTCTTTGTGGCGCGGGCATACCAAAATGCCTTCCGGAGAATCCGCCACAATGTAATTCTCCAGACCATCAATCAGCGCAATGCGCTGCCCGGTAATATGAATCATATTGTTATGAGAATCGAACAACGCCACTTGGCTGCCGTTCACCGCATTCCCAAAATAATCTTTTTCGTGCTCCCGATAAATTTCGGCCCAATAGGTCAAGTCACCCCAACCATAATCGCCCAATTGAAGCAACAAAGTCCCTGCTTTGTCCAAAATGCCTTCGCGAAAAGAAACCGACTCACATCGGGGGTAAATTTTGTCCAAGATTGATTTTCGTAACAAAGGATCTTTGGTGGCTTCGAATTCGGCAAAGACTTCCACCAAATCCGGCATCCAACGGCGATAAAGGTCCAAAAACGCCTCCTTGCCCCCCACTTTGATCCCGGTATACCAAGCAAAATCACCGGAGCGAATAAACGTATTGGCCAATTCCTGGGAAGGTTGATCGGTAAACGTTTTGACGTGAAAACGGGCTTCTTCGGAACCCGCTGCAGGGTTGTCAACGTATTGAACGTAACCGTAATTGGGCTCAGGTCGGGTGGGCTTCACGCCCATGATGACCAACGCCTTGGTTTGAACCGCCGCTCGAAGAGCCTGTTCAATGGATTCATCAAAACGTTCACGATCCAACACAAAGTGATCGCAGGGCAAAATCACCACCGCATCCTGATCGGTTTCGGTTTCCAAGCTAAGCAAACCGTAATAAGTGGCCGTCGCAGATTGCTTGCGAATGGGTTCCAACAAAAGATGTTCTTCGGCCAGTTCTGGCAATTGTTCGCGAACCAAATCACCCCACTGGGTTTGGGTAATGACCCGAATACGGGATGGGGAACCGGTCAAGGCCAAGGCCCGATCAAAGGTGTGTTGCAACATCGTTTGACCTGTTCCCAGCAAATCATAAAACTGCTTGGGCTTGTTGGTCCGGCTCACCGGCCACAATCGACTCCCGCTGCCCCCGGCCATGATAAGGACATGGGGGGAGGTTCCAATAGAGTTGGGGGGATTCATGGTCAAACAACGCCCTCGCGGAGCAAATCGTGCAAATGTACCACCCCTTGGTATCCTCCGTCCTCATCGACCGCCAGCAATTGGGTGATTTGATGCATTCTCATCTGGGCCAAGGCATCCACCGCCAGGGCATCCAAGGCAATGGTGCGGGGGCTAGGACTCATAAGATCCCCGGCCCGAAGGCTCTCCAAGGACCGACCCGACTCCAGAGTCCGGCGCAAATCCCCGTCCGTGACCACCCCAACAGGCTTCCCATCCCGCAAAACCGCCGCTGCCCCCATGCGTCCCGTCGAGATTTCGGTCACCAAGGCCCTAAAACCGGCCTCTTCGGCCACCCAAGGTCGGGCAT
>CAIOCC010000109.1 GCA_903856555.1 uncultured Bacteroidota bacterium | reverse complement strand
CGGCCCGGTTTTTGAGGCCTTCCAAATTGATGGCATCAAAACACAAGTGAATAAAGCCGCGATCGCCCCAACAGCGACCCTCAAAGATGCGCTGCCCGCTTCCGTCCATTCGTTGAATCAACTCGACCCGGACATTGCCCAGCAATTTGGAAAAAGCCCCAAAGTTTTCGCCTACCTTGCGTAACAATACGCGGCGTACTTCGGTGGCTTCGGGCAAGTCCGCAAAGACGCCGGTTCGGTCGTACACAATTTCCCGAAGCCCCAGAACCTGGGTATAAAAGGCCACCGAACGATCCATATCGCTGACGCCCACCACCGCTCCGCAGACCCCGCCGACGGCCAGGGGTTCGGCATCAAACCAACTCTGCCCATGCACCAATTGAAATCGTTGCCCCCAGGGGTCTTTCATCCAAAAAGTTCGTTCGGCCAAGGGGTCTTCCACCAAGGCACCCGTTGCAATCCCGTCAGCGGCCAGGGTTTCGTGAAAGGCGGGTACGTTTTTGGCCTTCATTTTGAGGGCGTAGATCCCCAAGTCGCCCAAGCGGGGTGGGTTTGCCGGGGGGACCGGCAATCGGCTGGTGTATTGCCAAATCTCGAAGCCACCACCGCCGGCCATGTTCAGGGCCAGGACCGCGCGACGCCGTTCGGGGATACCGTTGGTATAACGGGTCATGAGTTCGGCCGTCCCCGCATCGTCAAAAACCGGAACCCGCATATTAAAAACGCGGCGGTACCATTTCCAGCTGACGTCCAAATCGGCCACACCGATACCGGCTTGTTGGATACCGGTGAGGAAGGGGAGGGTGCTCATGAGGGGGCGGGGGTTTTAGGAAAAAGAGGGGTTAGACAGGGCTGACACGCAGTGCCAGTTTTTCAAACAAAGGAGGGATGAAGCGGTACAACCACCAGAGGATTTTTTCGCCTCTGGCCACAAGAACGCGACCGCGGCCGGCTTTCCAAGCCGTCCAAATAACGCGGGCACAATGGGCGGGATCCAATCCCCCGACTTGACCGGGATCCATGGTGTTATGGCTGCGGCCATCGGAGGCCAAAGCGTTGAGGGATATGTTGGTACGAACCCGACCGGGGCAGGCAATGGTGACTCGGAGCCTGGATTTTTCTTCGAGGGCCATGGTCTCAAAATACCCGTGCAAGGCGTGTTTGGATGCCGCGTACGATGAGCGTTGCGGAAAAGGAAAGAGACCCACCACCGAAGAGATGACCAGGATACCGCCTCCGTTCTGCAGGCTGGGTAACAATCGTTTGGTGAGACGGACCGGACCCAGGTAATTGACTTGCATGAGGTGGAGTTCCGAATCTGCGTCCGCATTTCTCGCGGTGGAACGCTGCGAGATGCCGGCATTGTTAATGAGACCGTGCAATGGCAAGTCCAGGGCCAGGATCTGCTGGGCGCAGTCTTCGATGGAAGCGTTGTCCCCCAGGTCCAGGTGCAGTGCATGGCAACGCGGAGAACCTAGGTCCCGGCATTGACGGGCCACGCGTTCCAATTCATCTTGGCGCCTAGCCAAAAGAACCAGGGGATGACCTCGCCGGGCGGCTTCCAAGGCCAAGGCCTCTCCGATACCCGAGCTGGCTCCTGTGATCACGATGCCTTGCTGGGCAGGGTCCGCCGACGCTTGGTTCATCGCTCCATCGTTGTTCATATCCCAAAGGTAAGCCCCGCGCCCCGCGCCT
>CAIOCC010000108.1 GCA_903856555.1 uncultured Bacteroidota bacterium | reverse complement strand
TCCAGCCTGGGAAACAGAAGACCCCAGCGCAGATCCAAGTTCCGATTGCTCGGATCCAAGTTCCGAATGGTTGGCATTGAGCGCCATGATTCTGGAAAGTCGTCCTGCAACGAAGAATTCCCCTTACCAAGTCGACGCTCATAACACATGGAACGCCAACGAGCAAGCGGGGCAGGCTTGGCGAAGGCTTTGGAACCCCACCGGCACCTGAAAGCCCCTTCTTGTTCGTACCTTTGTACCACGGGGCTGAACGGAATCGACAGCTTGTTTAGATGACCCGGTAAGCATGCCGAGCCTGGAATCGTTGCTCGTTAATCCGATGATTCAAGCCTTAAACGGCAACTACGACTACGCACTCGCTGCTTAATTCTAGGAATTAGCAAGAGTTGTCTCCGGATAGATGAGCTCACAGGCCTATCCAATCGAGGCATCGACCACCGTGAGCTGGTTCTACGGCAGGCTTGACCAAGGAACAAGAACCCTAAAGCCTAAGCGAACACTGCGGCCCGCCTCCCGCCTGGTGCTCGACCAAAATCAAGGGAACGCTAAGCATGTAGAAAGTCGGGGATCGGCTTGACTGGACCAGGGTTCAACTCCCTGCAGCTCCACAACCCGGGGGTATCTGTTCTTGGAACAGGCCCCATGATATGGAATGATTTAAGGATTGGAACGGCGCACCTCAAAGGCGACCTCGTTGCGTCGCCCCACCAAGGTCCAAGGGGCATTGTAACCCATGTACAGAAAGGGGCCTTGGATGATCCAACCCTCCTTTTTTAGAACGGCTTCCAAACGTCGTCGCTGTTTGCGCAATTCTTTGTTCCCTGCAAAGCCCCCAAAGGCCAAAACAGCCAAGGTGCGGGATGGTTGCATTTGCAAACGAACGCTGTTGTCCATGGTTGCAGGGAGAGCCTCCAGACTTCGATCAAAAGGCATGTAGAAATACAAAGCAGGGGTATCGCCCATCTCCATCACCACCGGTGCAGTCATGGCCATGGATTCTTTGGATCGATTCCCCCCAAACAAGTAACGAGCCACGCGCCGAAATCCTTCGCTCGAAGAGGTACCCAGACTGGCATCGCGCATCGGTGTCTTGGCGATAGCCAAAGCGGGGTATTCCCTTATTTCAACCCCCTTGTCCAAGAGGGCCACCCTTCGATACCGAGGCTCGGGAACCCGTTCGGCAGCCCCCAACCGAAAAACCGCCCACAAGAGCAGCAGTCCCAAAACAAGGGCAAAACCCCACATCCATTGATTCATACTTAGTAAAACTCCAAATTACGCATTGAATTGCCCGTCCTTGTTTTTTTTTAAACAGGCCCTCCATGCCTATTTTCGGGCTCTTGGAAAAAGTCGCTCCATCCACTCGTAACACCTCCGTCTCGTTTCCTTTGGCCCTTTCGTGGGTTTTGGGTTGGATGGGCACCCCTTTGTATTTATTAAGTTTTGGGTTAACCGTTTTGGTTTTTGATCCACTCCTTCGCCTGGGCTACCGTTTTGGCGGATACCAAGTTCATCAAAACGGGATTCGGCTCATGAATCGTTGCCTTTACCAATGTCTGCTTTTGAATGGAGGCCGAATTTCTTGGAACACGCACCAAAACCTCCCCCAACCCGGTTCCGCAACCGGTACCAAGGTTTTTGTGGCCAACCACCAAAGCCTGAACGATATCCCCCCTTTGATTTGGAAGTTCCGTGCCTTTCAGCCGGTCCTGGTTTCCAAAGCCGAATTGGCCAACGGCGTTCCTTCGGTTTCGTACAATTTCAAAACCGGTGGCGTCGTAGCCATCCAACGCAAAAATCCTTCGCAATCTTTGGAAGCCATGCGGCAATTGGGTGTTCGTATCGCCCAAAGCGGAGAGAGCGTCCTTTATTTCCCCGAAGGAACGCGGTCCCGCGATGGCCGCTTGGGGACCTTCAAAAGCGGAGGTTTGGATCAATTAATGAAAAGTGTTCCCAACATTGAACTTATTCCCGTGGCCGTGCATCGTTCTTGGGAATTAGCGCGTTGGAACTTCCTTCCTTTGCCCTTTGGGGTCACCCTCCGATTCGATGTATTGCCGTCGATTCATGCCTCGGCCTATGAAGGCGACACCACCCTCAAGGCCCGTGCCATGATGCAGGCGGCCCGACATTCCATTCATCTTCAAATCCAAAACCAACACGGTTCATGAAAACTTCCTTCCTTACCTACGCTGCCTTGGGCTTTCTTTGGATGGCGCTGGCCCCCCAAACCATGGTTGCCCGCCCCGATGAGGGCATGTTCCCACCGACCGCGATTAACCGGGATGCCCTTGCCAAAGCCGGCCTGCGCATGGATCCAGAGCGGATTCTTAGCCTCAGCGATAGCGGTCTCCTACCGGCCTTGGTTCGGGTGGGGGGCTGTTCGGGCGCCTTTGTTTCGGCGCAGGGCTTGCTGATGACCAACCATCACTGCGCCTTTGATGCGGTCGCTACGGCCAGTACACCCCAAAACAACCACCTCCAGAACGGATTCTATGCCAAGGATTTTCGGGAAGAAATTCCGGCCAAGGGTCTGAGCCTGCGTATCACGGTTGGATTTGAAGATTGCAGTCCTGCGGTCCTCGCGGATTTGCCCGGAAACGACCGCCCGGTTGAACGTCAAAAGGCCCTCAAGGAACGCATGTCTCGCATCGAAAAAGAGGCCGCCTTGGTGGACAGCATGTTGACGTACGAAGTATCCGAAATGTTTCCCGGCAAATCCTACCTGCTGTTCCGCTACCGGACCTTGCGGGACCTTCGCTTGGTTTATGTTCCTTCCAGAGCAATCGGCGAATTTGGGGGGGAATCGGATAACTGGGTTTGGCCACGTCATACCGGTGATTATACCTTTTTGAGGGCCTATACCGGGCCCAACGGCGAAAGTCGCACCTATCATCCCGACAATATCCCCTTGGTTCCTACCGCGTTCCTTCCCTTGGCCACCCGTCCGCTCCAAGAGGAGGACTTTGTGATGATCATGGGGTATCCAGGACGAACCTTTCGGCATTACCCGGCCTCTTACCTCCGCTACCAGCAAGAAAAGTTATTGCCGCTAACACGGACCAATTTTGATTGGCTCATCCAACAACTGGAGACGCAGAGCCGTTTGTCAACGGCCGAGGCTTTGTTATGGTCTTCTCGCATCAAATCCCTGGGTAACACCACCAAAAATTACCGTGGCAAAAGCCAGGGCCTGCAAAGAACCCCCATCCTTGAACAGTTTGAAACCAAGGATCGCATGGCCCGGTCCTTGGCCAACGTCGAGCAACGTCGTCAGTTGGATCAATTGGATTCGTTGTACGGGGTCCTTTCGCAACACGCGGATTTGCATCTGAATTTTCAGCACCTGCTTGCCCAATCCAGAACCGTTCAATGGCTTATCAAATCCGCTGAAAACCAAAGCAAACCCGATGGACCAGGCCTGGAAGCATGGGTCAATGCCAACCGACCCAGCTGGCGTCCAGAATTGGAAGTTCAAGTTTTGAGGTATTTCATCGCCAAGCATCCAGAACTTCAACCAACCCCGCAAGCCAAGACCTGGGAGGCCTGGCTGGAACGCCTGGTTCAATCCAAGGATCTCCCCACCTTCAAAGGGAAAAATGCCGAATGGGGTGCGTATTGGTGGAGCTTATCCCAACGCATCAAAAAAGATCAGGCGGATTGGAGCGCACGGATCAATACGTTGTTACCGATATTTCTGGACCTACGACTACGGGCCACCGGTCAAGAACAATTTGTACCGGATGCCAACGGGACGTTGCGCCTGACCTACGGTCGTGTTCAGGGTTACCGACCCGATGACGCGGTTTATCATGAACCATTCACCCATCTCTCGGGTTTATTCCAAAAAGCCGCTTCGGGCCATCCTGATTATCCTTTGGATTCGGCCCTGTGGAGGGCCATCCATTCGTCCAAAGAAATGCAAGCACCGGTCACCGAAAACAGATTCGGTGATTTGGGTCTTCAGGCGGTCTCGGCTGAGGCCGATCAAACGCGGGTCAAAAAACCTTTGGAATCCCCCGATGCCATTCCGGTGGCCTTTCTCTACAATTTGGATACCACGGGAGGCAATTCCGGATCCCCCGTCATGAACGCCCATGGTGAATTGGTGGGGCTCAATTTTGACCGTGCCTTTGGGGCTACCATCAACGATTTTGCTTGGAACAAGGATTACAGTCGTTCCATTGGGGTTGACATTCGTTTTGTGTTGTGGAATCTTCGCCATGTGGTTCAAGGCGACCGTTTACTCCAAGAATTATCACCCAAAAACCGCTAATCACTTTCCCCTTCCCCTTTCCCCCCACTCAAAAATGAAAACCCTGCAACTGGGCATCCTGCGCGAATCCAAAAACCCACCGGACCTTCGAACCCCGCTGGTCCCCGACGATTGCCGTCTCCTCTTGTCTCGGTTCCAAGGTCTCCGTATCGTGGTACAGCCGTCTTCTTTTCGGTGTTACAGCGACGACCAATACCGAGATGCGGGATGCTTGATCTCCGAAGACCTGAGCGAATCTCGTTTGGTTTTGGGCGTGAAAGAAGTGGATCCGATTCAGCTTTTGCCTGGCCTGGCCTACGCTTTTTTTTCGCATACCATCAAGGCTCAGCCTTACAATCGCTCCATGATGCATCACATGGTCCGGGAAGGGATCAGTTTGTATGATTATGAGTTAATGACCGACGAAAGTGGTCGTCGAACCGTGGCTTTTGGTCATTGGGCCGGTATCGTTGGCGCCTGGCATGCCCTGCGCATGCGCGGTCTCCGCAATGGACATGGTTCGGTCCCCACCGCTGCCGAGCTGGGCTCTTACCAAGGCATGCTGGATTCCATACCCGATCTTCCGTTGGATGCGGCCCTCTTTTTGCTTTGTGGCAACGGTCGCGTGGGCCAAGGCGCGCTCCAAATGCTCCAAGCAGCGGGCGTTGAAACGTTCCAGCCGGAGCAAATCCTGGAATTCCCCGATAAACCCTGGTCCCAAATTCATCCCAAAGCAGGTCTGGTGGTGCTTCAATCCAAGGATATGGTAGTCCCCAAGAACGGGGGGGCTTTTGTAGAATCCGATTATTACCAAACGCCAGGGGACTACGTTTCAAACATGGCTCCCTTTTTGCGACGGGCGGATGTTCTAATTAATACCATCTACTGGGATCCTCGCGGTCCACGGCACTTCGAGGCCCCCGATATCCGCCATTCGACGTTCAGAGTTTCCCAAATCGCTGACATATCCTGCGATATCGAGGGATCTGTCCCGATCACAACCCGGGCCTCCCGCATCGATGACCCGTACTACGGCATCTCTCGTTCCACTTTATCAGAAATAGCACCTTGGGATTCCAACGGGGTGGATATTATGGCCGTTGATAATCTCCCCTGCGAGTTGCCTCGTGAAGCCTCCCATGAATTTAGCCGGGCTTTGCTGCAACATTTTATAACACCCTACGTAGAAGAATCCCTGTCATCCGGGCTTGGTGAACCGCAACAATCCCTCCTTTCCAGAGCTCGTTTGTTGGAACAGGGTCGCCTGCACCCGAATCAAGCCCACCTGGCGAGCTACGCCGCTCTCTAAGTACTATTTTCTCCTTCTACCCCGTACTTTTACCTTTCATTCGACTACCAAATATGGACGAAGATTACGAAAAACCCTACGTCCCCCTTTGGACGGCCCAAGAGGCTAGAGCCTTGGTGATTAACAACGCCTGCCTTGGGATCATTGGGTTTTATCTCGTAAGAATTCCCCTTATTTTACTATCCTACATCCTAGCCCAGCTCGAAGGGTTGAGGCCCGAACTTCATTATTACGGATTGGTTATTGACCAAATCTCCGATGACTCGGTGATCCAGGGTGCTGGTTGGTCCGGTGGTTCGACCATCGGCGCTTATTTCATCGGCCCCCTTTTGTTTGCTTTTGCCGCTTTCTACCTTTTGCAGCGTTGGGAGTATTTGTGGTTGAACGGGATATCCCTTGGATTGATCATTTGGACTAGCTTGCACGGCTTTAGCCGTTTGTTGTGTGGCGCCGTAGCCGGCGTTTTTATTCCCAAATATGTGGGTCAGGTCTTCGTAGCAACCGGAATCAGTCTGGGCGTTCGGGTTTTGTTAGGGATCGCGGCCTTTGGTATCTTTCTAGCGGTGGCCCGTTTCTTCCTACCCCCTCTTTTGTTCAACGGACGCGAACAAAGGGTGGCCGAAGACGAAGGCTCTCGGGGTGAATTTGTGCGATACACCCTCTTCCTTCCTTGGCTTTTGAGTTCCTCATTCATCGCCCTCATTCACGGGATAAGAGGCCATTATTACGAAGTCATCGTACAGTTTTTGTTAGGTCTGGTGGTCCTGCATATTTACCATCAGTTCCGCCCCCAAAAACCCGAGTACAATGTACCGATCCCCGAACAAGGTCGACCCCGTGTTGATTTCCGGCTTTGGGTCGCGACGGCTACGGTCTTTCTTTTGATTTTTATCTTGTTTTTTTAACAGGCCCTTGGCCTATCACCCTTTTTTCGTTCACCCTTTTACCTGATTCGATTTCATCCTGTCCCTCGCGATTTACCTATGACCACCCAGCCCCTAGAATCCATACGCTCTGGAACCTTTGCCCTGATTGATGTTCGCACCACCGACGAATTTCAACAAGACCATATCGAAGGCAGTATCCATATTCCCCACCAAGAAATCCTGGACCACAGCGAACGCATCGCCCAATTGCCTGAACCTCGCTTCCTCTATTGCCGCAGCGGAGCCCGCAGTGCCATGGCCATGCAAATGCTTCAACAATGCGGAGTTACCGAGCTGTTTAATGCAGGAGGCATCGAAGATATGCGGGAATTGTTGCGGGACGCTGCGCTTTAACCCAAGCCGCCGGCCCATCGCAGGGCCTTGTTTCCAAATCGTTCCTTGAGGCGATCCAGGGTCTTGTGCAGGGCATCTTCCTCGGTAGGATCCCCGAACAAATCTAGCTGAGCCCCCACCCTGCTCAATTCACTTAGGCGCAGGCCCACCAAACGAACCCGCATTCGCCGGGTGTACAGGCGTTCAAACAAGGTACAGGCACTGTCCATCAACACCCGGTCCGATGCCGTGTAAGGAATCTTTTGTTGCCTGCTGACCGTCTCAAAATCGGCGTAACGCAGGCGAATCGTCAAGCACCCGCAAACCAAACCCTGCGAACGCAGCTCGTGACCCAGGCCTTCAGCAAGGGAGCGGAGCTTGGTTTTGAGGAACAAAGGGTCTGCGCTATCCTGATCAAAGGTTCGTTCGGCCGAGATGGACTTTTGTTCGCGGTAAGGGAGAATCGGCTGATGATCCACCCCCCTGGCTTTCTCCCAAAGCGTCACACCGTTCTTTCCAAAAAGCCGAACCAGGTACTCGCAGGGAACTTCTTGCAATTGATGAATCCGGCCCAAACCCAGCTCTTCCAACTGAGAGGACCAAACAGGACCCACCATCGGGATTTTTCGAACCGGGAGCGGAGCCAAAAACCGAGCCTCGTCCCCGTTCCGAACACAATATTGGTTATCCGGCTTGGCCTGACCGGTCGCCACCTTGGAAACAGTTTTGTTCACCGAAAGACCCAACGAAGAAGGAAGCCCTGTTTCCCGGGTGATCCGGCTGCGCAGCTCCGAAGCCAAGCGCAGACAACCCAGATACTTGTCCATTCCACTCAAATCAGCGTAAAATTCATCCACCGAAGCCTTCTCTACAACGGGCAATGTCTCCTGAATCAACGCGGTAACCATCCGGCTGTATTCCCCGTATTGCTCGGAATGACCGCGTACCAAAACAGCCTCGGGGCATAACCTCAACGCCATCCGAACGGGCATCCCCGACGAAACCCCCATGGACCGTGCTTCGTAACTGCAGGACGAAACCACCGCCCGGTCACCACCTCCCCCAATAATCAGAGGTTGGCCCCTCAATCGACCGTCCAAGAGTCGCTCGACCGATACAAAAAACGTATCCAGATCCAAATGCAGAACACAACGCGTTCCTTCAAAGGCCCTGGATTCGTCCCCAAAAAAGAAACCGGGCTCAGGCGGCAAAGGAGGCAGATTCAAGAGAGACATACGCCCGCTTGTGCATGGATGAAACTTCGACAAAACGATAATCGTACTCTTCACGAAGGATACCGCTCAAGCGGTAAATCCCCCGACCCTTCCAAGGCCATGACTTCCACTGAGGCGGAAAATGCACCGTATCCACCCAAGAACCCGACGGATCTCTCCAAGTCCCGAACGCCATCCGCTCACCCCGAACCGTACGCACAGTCCGAATATGCACCGTATACAGATCCAGGCTCACCACGGTCCCCGTCGGTATCGTCGCATCCCAACCCAGGGGGGAACCGTAACCGGACCGGTCGACCAAATCAAAGGGAGAAACCAGCGGAAAACCCAGCAATTCCATTTCGTCGTACGCCTGACGAATCCGATCCAACGGCAGCGAACCGACCCCATCGACCGAAGCTTGGCCCGCTGAGGGTAACACAAAAGGTTGAAGGGGCTCCGCTTCGAACAAAACCGAAGACACCGATCCGGAACGAGAGCCCTGAACTCCGCTGCTATAAAACAAACGCAGAGCCCATAGAGCCAAGGATCGCGTAGGCTGCAAGCAACGCAACGCCCCAACCCTCCATAACAAAAGAGACTGCTCCAAACCCAGCCCCGAACGGCGGCAGAAATCTTCGACACTGTGGTACAGTCCACCGCTGCTTCGAGCCTTGAGAAGGCCCTGAACACTGCGTTCTTCCAACCCGCGAATCCAAGCCAAACCCAAACGCAAGCAAGAACCCTCCAGCGAAACAGCGGCCGTGCTGTATTGAACACAGGGCCCCTCCACCACGGCCCCCAAACGTCGGGCCTCCTCCAAATACTCTTCGGCGCTGTAAAATCCGCCACCGTTATTCAATACCGCCACCATATAAGCCAAGGGGGCATAAGCCTTCAGATAGAGGCATTGATAACTTTCGACCGCGTAAGACGCCGAATGCCCCTTGGCAAAAGCATATCCTGCAAAACCGGCCATCTGCCTCCAAAGCTCACGGGCCAAAACCTCCCCGTGACCCAACCCCACGGCCCCGGACACAAAACGTTGCTCCAAATCCTGCAGTTCGGTCAAACCCCGGTGCTTGCCACTCATGGAACGCCTCAAGACATCGGCCTCGGCCAAATTCAAACCACCCAAAACATGCGCCACCCGTATAACATCTTCCTGGTAGACCATCACCCCGTGGGTTTCCGGTAACAAATTCCGTAGCGCTTCCGGTGCATCCAAACGCAGTTCAGGGCAACGCTCCCTTTCGATATAAACCCGCATCATACCCGATGAGGATACCCCAGGTCGAATAACCGAGCTCGCCGCCACCAAACCCAGGTAATGATGAACCCGTAGTTTGGTTAATAACATACGCATCGCCGGGGATTCAATATAAAAACACCCCACGCTCTTGCTTTGCTGCAACAGAGAACGAACCCTTGCATTGCGCTTCAGGCGATGGATATCCCTCAAAATGCGAGTCACCCCCTCGCGCCGAACCGGCCCCATCATCCCCAAAGTGTCTTTGATTTTGGCCAAACCCCGCTGGCTGAGCAAATCAAACTTGTGAAACCCCAGATCCTCGGCCGAATGCATGTCCAGCAGAGCCGTAGGAAACCCTTTGGGAGGAAAAAAACAAGCGGTGTAACGTTCCACCGGAAAATCCGTAATCAGTACACCGCCGGCATGAATACTATGATGAGAAGGCATCCCCTGCATACGGTCGGCATAATGCAAAACCAAACGCCCCGTACGATCCAGCACCCCGCGATCCGCACCCCGCATACCTGCCAAAGCTTCGATCTCATCACCGGGAAGGCCAAAGACCTTGCCCAATTCACGGACCGCCGAACGATGCTGATAACAAACATGGGTTCCCAAAAGAGCCACGTGGGGAAATCGACGAAAAACATATTGCAACACCGCATCCCGATCTTGCCACGAAAAATCCAAATCAAAATCGGGAGGGTTGCGTCGGTATAGGTTAATAAACCGCTCAAAAAACAAGTCCAATTCCAATGGATCCACGTCCGTAATAAAAAGCAAGTACGCCACCAGACTGTTGGCCCCGCTTCCCCGACCTACATAAAAGAATCCCGATTCCCTGGCAAATTTGAGGATCTTCCAATTGATCAAAAAATAAGCTACATAGCGCTTTTGTCGTATGATCATCAACTCTTTGTCCAAACGCTGTTGCAATTCAACGGGCGGATGATGGTACCGAAGCTTTATGCCTCTGCGGGCCAGAAAACACAAAAAACGATGATCCATTTCTTCGTTTCCGGTGTACTTCGAGAGATTTTTGTGCGGAAAAGATGAACCGATTTCAAAATAGATGCGGCATTCATCCAGCAGCCTCGTCGTTCGGTAGAGTAGTTCTGGACACGAATTGAATCGTTCGAAAACAAGAGCGGAAGACTCCAAAAGATCCCCCGAAGAGGCCTGATCGTAGGTGGAATCCAGATTTGATAACAACAAATTGTGATGAATCGCCCGCAACAAACGATGCAGAGCGCGATCCTCCGCCCGCAACAAGGTGGCGGTTTCCATGGCCAGCATCTTGTTCCAAGTCACCCACGATGACAAGTCCCCAAAACGATGCAGATCCCTGGACGACAAGCCCACCCATTCCCCTTCCCGAAGGCGGTGTCCCGGACCCCGGGGACCTTCGTAAATCACCCAGAGATCGGGGTGGGGTTCAGCAGGATAAGGCCACGCGCCCCCTTCCCTCAAAAAAATCGTTAGCCGTCGACAAATTTCTTCGTAGCCCCTGTTATTCCGGGCCATCAACACATAATCCCGTCGCTGACCGCTGCGACAGTCCAGGCCCACCAAAGGACGAATCCCGTAGCGGGGGGCCAATCGCATCCAGTCCGCCACCCCCGCTGTGGTATTGATATCCGTCAAAATCAGCGTATCCCAACCGCATTCGGAGGCCCTTGCAAGGATTTGCTCCGGAGAACAAACCCCGTAGCCCAGACTGAACCGGCTGTGAACCCGCAGGTACATTGTTCATTCGGGCTTCATGCTGTAAACAAGACCCTGCAATTCTGCAGCGAGGGACTGAAGGCGGGGAAGCATCGCGGTATCCTTCAACGGATCGCTGCCGGACAAATCCGGCAATCGAAACGAGAGATAGCCCAACGCTCTCCAAACCTCCATGACCTGATCCAACGAAACCCGGTAAGGCTGATAGGCCGGATGATCCGATCGAAGTTCAAGGTGATCCTGATCCAAGGCTGGATAAACGCGCTTGTAGACCAGACCATCGCCACGGGACAAAACCACCGCGCATTGGCCGGCCCGAAGGCTGCGCCAATCGGGGATAAATTCGGCCACCACATAGGATCCGTCGGGAACCGGCAGCATGCTGTCACCCTTAATTTGAAAGAGACGGTAGGTTCTCTCGGCGCTCAGCTCCGGAACCGGCAAACGAAAAGCCGGCAAACGAGCCACATAATCGGCATCCCGATGCCCCTGCAAATAACCGGCCGCCGCCTGATCCGGAACCAGGCTGATACGCTCCTTGAGATCCGAATCCCCGACCCCAACCGTAAGCACCCTCAGGCTATCCCCGGCCGCTCTGGACGAAAGCGATGGACCCCAGCCCCCCGATTCCCCGTCTTGCTGCAACAGATCCTCCAACGTGCAATCAAACAAGCGGGACATGGCCAACAAAACGGTGGAACGAGGCTCGGCCCTGCCCTCTTCGTAGGATCCAATCACCGAACGCCCCACCCCCAAACGCTCTGCCAATTCCTCCTGGGTCCAACCCAGACGCTTCCGCATCCAACGCATATTTCCGGCCAAACAAGTCATGATTCAAGGGTTTAAAGAACCCCGTAAAGATAAATGCTAAATTTATTGGTTTTTCTACTTTTATTAGTATTAAAAGAAAAATCGACCTTGCTTTCTCTTAAAACCGCCTCCCAACCCAAGGCAGCCGTATATTTGCGACCGCTCAACGGTTCCGTAGCTCAATTGGATAGAGCATCTGACTACGGATCAGAAGGTTTGGGGTTCGAATCCCTACGGGACCGCACACGAGTTTTTTACGCTCATCCTGAAGGGGGATTACGACTCAACAACGTAATCCCCTTTTTTTTTGATTCGCTCCCTCCTTTGCCCCTGTGCTCCCTATTTTGCTATGACCCTCTGCTTAGGATTCGGCACGCCGAATCGCACAGGCTCCCTACCCCACTCCATCCTCCTCAAACCCGTACCCATGAACCTCTTTGCTATCAAAACAAGAAGATCCCTTCTTGCAGGAATCGTCTTGTTCGCAGCAGGTTCTGCCCAAGCCCAAACCAACCCGATCCTAAGCGATTCTTTTGAAGGAACGACCAGTGCCTGGTCCTGGTTCGGCGACCAATGCCTGGTTCAACAACCGTTTAACAACCCACAACCCCATGCGGTCAACCCATCGGCCGGCGTTCTGCGCTACCAAGACCAGGGAGGAACCTATGCCAATGTCCGCCTGGACCTTCCGTGGGCCCTGAATCTCGGTACCCGGTCAAGATTCAAACTCAAAGTCTACATACCCTCCAGCGGACTCAGCGGCAACCAGGCACCCCGAATCTCCCTCAAACTCCAGAACAGCGGATTGGCCATGCCCTGGAGCACCCAATGCGAAATCCTACAACCCTTGGGCGTCGACCAATGGCAAGAAGTGGTTTTTGATTTTCGACGAGATCCGTGGATCAACCTAAGTGCCGCCTCCCCCTCTCCCCTGCAACGAACGGATTTCAATCGAATCGTCCTCCAAATCAACGGCGAAAACAACAGCGACCAAGTCCTCGCCTACTTGGATGATTTCTTGTACGACACAACCGGGTATTATTCAGGAGGGCGTGCCCTCGTTTGGAGTGATGAATTCGAAGCCAACGGAGGCATCGACACCAACAAATGGTTTCCTCAAACCCTCCTACCCAACGGCACCGGTTGGTATAACAACGAATTGCAACATTATACCAACCTACCCAGTAACGCGTACATCGCCAACGGCGCGCTCAATCTCGTGGCCCGAAGGCAAAACCATACCCAGCAAGGGGTCCTCAAAGCCTTTACCTCGGCCCGACTCAATTCCAAATTTGCCTTCCGATACGGTCGCGTGGAGTGTCGAGCCCGCTTGCCCATGGCAGCGGGGACCTGGCCTGCGATTTGGACCCTGGGCCGTAACGTCCAAGAACCGGGGGCTTATTGGCAACAACAGGGATTCGCTGGAGCCGCCTGGCCTGCTTGCGGTGAAATAGACATCATGGAACATTGGGGAACCCAGCCCGAAATCGTCCACAGCAGCGTTCATACCCCCTCTAGTTTTGGAGGAACCGTGAATACAGCCACCCGCCGAGTCACAGGAGTTGGCAGCCAATACCATACCTACAGCCTGGACTGGAGCCCACAGCAACTCACCTTTGCCATCAACGGGCAGACCCTCTATACCTACCAACCCAACCCTCGAACCGCGAACAACTGGCCCTTTGACGCGCCCCAATACCTACTCATGAACGTGGCCATGGTGGCCGGTTCCTCCCCCCTTTTCCAAGCCGATAGTTTACAAATCGACTATATCCGAATCTACCAGGATAGCCTGGACCTCCCAGGACCCCTGCTGATCAGAGGCCGTGTTCAATACGCCAATACCCATCAAGATACCATCAACAAAGGAAAGGTCCTCTTGTATCATAACAACCGATGGATGAGGGACAGTTCCATCAGCGCCCAAGGAAACGCGGGGTTCTACGGACTTGCACCCGGAACCTATCGCCTTAGTGGCCTGCCAACGACGGTTCATGGGGGTCTGAATGCATCGGATGCCTTGGCCGTGGCCTTGCACTTTGCGCAGGTTCAAACGCTGCAAGGCCTGTACCTAAAGGCTGCGGATGTGAACGGAAACGGAGCCGTCAATGCGAACGACGCGTTGAATATTGCCCTTCGTTACTCGGGCCAAATCAACACGTTCGCCAAAGGGGATTGGGTCAGCGATGAAACGGTGGTGAGCCTCCCAACAACAGTCCAGGCCCCGCTGGTTTTACCGGTGCTCTGTACCGGAGATGTGAACGGAAGCTACCGCCCCCCTCTCCAACCCTAAATTCTTCCCCAAAAAAAACGGCCCCTCCAAAAGGAGAGGCCGTCGTATCAACCTGATTTATTTATAAAAGGCAGGTGCTATCGATTGGATGATTACTTCTTGGAAGCGCTGATGGCCATTTGATAGACCACCAAACCAAAGCCAATTTTGTTCACAGCATCACCAATGTTGTACAACAAATCAATGTTGAAGGTGCCGCTGTAGGAGGCCAAAAGGTTACCTGGCATCAACATGTAGCCGATAGGATAGATCGCCCAGCCTACCAATACAAAATTGCGGAGCAAACGAATGGCGTTCTGGAGATTGGCATCACCGGATTCACGAGCCATACCAGCCACGGAACCAGCCGTTGCTTCGTAAACGATACCAGCCCAGCCAAGGGTCGAAATTACACCCCAAAGGATGGTGGATTCAGGTTGTACAGCTTCGCCGATATAACCAGCGACCAACATGAGAACCGAGTAACCGATCATCTTCCAAAGAAGACCCTGCTTGGCACCGTAAGGCTTGAGGAGCAAATAAAACTCCACACACATCAAGGGAACCGTAAGCGTCCAGTCAATGTAACGGAACTGGGTAGGCGATGGATTCACAAATCCGTCCATGCCAAAAGACAAACCACCTGCCGCATTGTGAGCCAGGGCATTGAGGTAGTAATCGCGCATGTAGTAATAGTGCGCTGCAGCAATCATGGTGATCAATCCCGAAACCAGGAGTGATGTTTTCCATTTGCCATCGACCTGACTTCTTTCAAAGAAAAAGAAGACCGATGCGGCAAACATGGCCATGAGGCCCACGAAGAACGTGAAACCAGTGACATCCCCCGGTTGGAGGGAAGCCATCAAAAAGGTGTTGTTTGGTGCCATAAATGGGGTTTTAGAGGTTGATAATCTAAAAACAAACCATTTCACAAAAAGTTTACATTCAATGACTTTCAACAGCCAAAGTGGCCTCTATTCCGCTTAAAACGGACCCTTTGTG
>CAIOCC010000107.1 GCA_903856555.1 uncultured Bacteroidota bacterium | reverse complement strand
GGCGATGGGCCAAGTAAACAAAGGAATTTTGCTGATGATTTCGGTCCAGCCTTCGCTTTGGTTGGTGGTCCATAACAACGAAAGCAAGGTCCACAGGCCCAGAAAAATTTGGGCCCAGGCGGGGAGACTTAGGCGGCTCAACAGGCTGACTTGTAGGTCATCACGCGATTGGTCATCACGCCGGTTCCACCAAAGGGTCCCCAACCAAAGAGCCTGGACGAAGACCTGCAAGAATGGCGGCATAAAGACCCCGGCCACCAGCAGGGCGGCGATCCGGCTTTCGGGACTTGGGGCCCAACGGCCTGCGGAGGTCAGGATGGGTTGGCGCATTGTTGGAGGAGGTGGAGGTAGGCCCCCATGATGCGCTCGGGGCTGTATTGTTCGGCGACGGTCTGCCGATGTTTGGCGGGCCAGGATGCGGGCCAAGGGTTGTTATCGGCCAGGTACCGACCCAGCGATGCGGCCTCGTCAAAATACACGGCTTCTTCGCCCAGGACCGAACGGTTAAATTCGTTGTTATGGGCAACGATGCGGCAACCCGAGGCCATGGCTTCGAGTAGGGAGGGGTTGGTGCCGCCAACGCTGTGCCCGTGGAAATAGTGGCGGCATCCTTGGCGCAGGATTTCGAGGGTGTCTTGTTCGTAGATGCCTCCCAGCCAGCGGACGTGGGGGCCGTTGGGATGCCGTGCCTGCAGACCGCGGGCAAAGGCGTTGGCAGGCCGGCCGACGAGGACCAGGGGTGGAAGGGAGGGGCGGAGGCCGGCCGCGTGGGCATGGGCCTGCAGCAAGGTGTGGATATGGTTGTCCGGTTCCATGCGGGCAATCAGCAGGTCATAGCCCCCGGGCACCAACCCCATGGGCTCCAAAGCCTGGGCGAGCTTTTCGGTGGGTATGGGATCAACGGGCAAGGCCGCGTACGGGATAAAAGTGGAATCCAAACCGTAGGTCTCTTGCAGGTATTGGGCGATTCCCTTGGAATCGGCCACCAAGGCCTGGCTTCGATGGGCGGCTCTGGCTTCGGACCAAAGCAAAAATCGGCGGACCATGCCGCGGTATTTGCTGCGCCTCCATTCCAGCCCGTCCATGTTGGTGACCACCGGGACGCCGGAAGGGTGCAGGGGGTACCAAAGCGCTGAACTCGTGTACCCCAATTGAAGGAGGACATCGTAGGACTGTCGCCGGGCATGCAGGATCCCCACCAAGTCGTAGATGAATTGCCCGGCCGTTCCCAAGTAATTTTCGGGGTCGTAACACCGAACAATTTGAACCCCTTGGTAATTGGAATCCCGGTAGGGATGCAAGGAAGAATTGTAAACCGTGACACGATGCCCCTGCTGGACCAGGTAAACCGCCAGTTGTTGGGCAAATTGCTCAAATCCCCCGTATTGGTTGGGTATGCCCCTGGATCCCAGGATGGCAATATGCATCATGCCCAAAAATAGGCTCCTATCGGTTGACTTGGTTGCTTTGTTGTAGGTTTGCGCCGTGGGACTGGTCGTACGCCAAAGCTTCAAATCCACCCTGGTCACCTATGTTGGGGTGGCATTGGGTGCATTGAACCTGCTTTATTTCTTTCCACGCTACCTCAACCCCGAGCTCATCGGGATTCGGGAATTGCTGTTGGGGGTCGCGCTGAGCCTTTCCATCTTCACCCAACTGGGCCTCCAAAGCGCCATGTCCCGGTTTTTTCCGTATTTCCAGGACGAGGAGCGGGAGCACAACGGGTTTCTGCTTTTTTCATTGGGCGTGGGCTCCGTAGGTTTCCTCCTTTTTGGAGGGCTGTTTTGGGCCATGCGAGATCTATGGCAAGGCCTCTTTGCCGCCAATTCCCCGGAAGCCAACCGCTATTGGTGGATGATTCTCCCGTTGACGGGCTTGATTATGCTCCAAAATATTTTGGAAATCTGGGCCCGACTGCACCTGCGCATTGTGGTCAACGCACTCCTGCGCGAAATTTTGCTAAGGGCCGGTTTGACGGTTTTGACCCTCGCCTTTGGTCACGGTTACCTGGGTTGGGATGCCTTTTTGTGGGGTATTTGCGGGACCTACGCCGCCTTGGTGGTCCTCTTGGCCCGGTACCTCCACTTGATGGGGGTTTTGTACCTGGATCCATCCCGCATCCGGGTTCGCAGGGCGCTGCGGCCCTTGATGATCCGTTATTCGCTTTGGATGATTATCGGAGGAGCCGGCGTTGTGATTGCCGAGCGCATTGACGGCTTGATGCTGGCCTGGCTCACCGGCCTCGCCGCCACCGGTATTTATTCGCTGTCCTTCTTTGTGGGGACCATTATCGAAATGCCTCGCCGCTCGGTTTCCCAAATCGCGGGGACCTTGATAACCCATGCTTGGAAATCCAAGGATTACGCGACCCTGGCCAAACTCCATGGGCAGGCGGCCCTCAACCAAATGCTGATCGGTGGGATGTTGCTGGTTTTGGTGTGGACCCATGTGGAGGCCCTCTTTGACTTGATGCCCAACGGCGAAATCTACAAGGCAGGAAAGTGGGTGGTGTTATGGATCGGCCTGGCCCGTTGGTTTGATATGTCCAATGGACTGAATTCTGAAATCATTTTGAACTCACCTTATTACCGATTCAACTTGGCATCCATCCTCTTTTTGGGACTCGTTTCTTTTGGCGCCAATTACCTCATGATCCCGAGGTACGGCCTCACCGGAGCCGCCGCCGGTAGCACCCTGTCCATCCTCCTCTTCAATGGACTCAAGGGGGGATTTCTTTGGTTTAAACTAAGGATACAGCCCTTTGGGAGGAATACCCTTGGAGCCTTGGCCCTCTTGGTGGGGGTCTACGGATTGGGATCCATGCTTCAATGGTTGACCCCCCCAACCAACGAATCGCCCTGGCTAATTCTTGGGCGCGTTGTTTGGCAATCGTCCCTCATGGTCGGTCTCTTTGTGGTTGTTTTGCACCGGACCCGATTGTCACCCGAAATACGACAGGGCCTGGATCAAGCCCTGGATCAAATCCGGCGAATGACCGGAAGTCCCTCCCAATAACCGAAATAAATTCGTCCTTAAGGGAGGATTTGGGCCGCGTGGTTTTTGGTATCCACTTTGGCAATGACCTCCTGGATGATACCATCGGGGCCGATAACAAAAGTCACCCGGTCGGTTCCCATGTAGCTGCGGCCGTACATGCTTTTTTGGATCCAAGTCCCAAAGGCTTCGTGCACCGTTTTGTCTTGGTCGCTGATCAGGTCAAAGGGCAGTTGAAATTTGGTGATGAATTTCTGATGCGAAGCAGGTGAGTCACTGCTAATGCCCAGGATTTGGTAACCGGCTTGGAGCAGGCTTTGGTAATGATCCCGGAGGCTGCAGGCTTCGGCCGTGCAACCGGGCGTATCGTCTTTGGGGTAGAAGTAAAGGACCAATCGTTGGCCTTTGAATTCATGGAGGCTGCGGATTTTTCCGTTTTGATCGGGGGCCTCAAAGGCAGGGGCTGGATCGCCGACTTGGGGTCTGGGCATATTCGATGGGTTTGGGGTTCAAGGTTCAGGAAGGAAGGAAGACGGGTCGGATCCTTCGATCACCAAGGGGAGGCGATGGATTCGGGTATTACCCGCTTTGTCCCTAACAAACAATTCCAGGGTTTGGTTTCCAAGCGGTATGCATTCGTCAACGGTCACGCTTAGCAGGCTGTTTTTGGCATCGTACTGAGCCAAAACCCATGCATCACCCACACACATTCGGTAATCCTGCACCCCGGTCATGGCATCGCTGATGCGATAGGTTAGGATTTGGCCTCTGCGAAGAATTCGGATTTTGGGGTTGAGCAAGCACCGGATGGCCGGGGGCACGGTGTCCACCACAAGGCTCAATCGGCCAAACATGCGGGCCTGGCTCAGGAACCAATTGCCATCCCAGGTGCCGGAATGGTAGGCGATTTGATTCCCCAGACCTTTGTTCTCCAAAAAAACCTTGGACCGCAGCGACGGGCTGATTCCATGAGGCCCAGCCTGCAGGCGTACATCGTAGGGTTGATGAACCGGCGTGCGTTGGTTGTGAATTTCCCAGGTTCTGGAGGCCAAGTTACCGGCCGCCGGAGGAAGGGACCGATGGCGCAACGGTTCCTCATCGTAAAGGGTCCCCGGCGCCAATCGCAGGACCAATCCCTGATCCCGAACTATGATTTCACGATCAGTTGCAGCGCGTTGGATAGCCGGGCCCGGGACCGCCGCGGCTGAATCAGCCTTGAGGACAAAGCCCCGTCCCGCTTTGTTACCATTGAAATCGTAACACCATATTTGAACAGAATCAATCGACCCCGCCTTGGGGGGGTAGAGCAAACCATTCCGTTGAATGCGCCCGTACATGGGCAAATGGTTTCCGGGACTCACCTGGCAACGATGTCGCTGGGACCGGTCCAAAATTCT
>CAIOCC010000106.1 GCA_903856555.1 uncultured Bacteroidota bacterium | reverse complement strand
ATACACAGGGGGATACGCAAGAAAATCACCGGTTCCGGTGAGCGTCCCCGTTTATCGGTGTTTCGTTCCAATACCGAAATCTATGCCCAGATTATTGATGACGACCAAGGCCGTACGCTCTGCGCTGCCTCTACTCGTGAAAAATCCCTCAAGGGAATGAATGTCAAGCGGATTGAGCAATCCACAGCGGTTGGTAAGCTCTTGGCCGAAAAGGCCTTGGCAGCCGGCGTAACCAAGGTCGTTTTTGACCGTGGGGGCTATTTGTATCACGGTCGGGTGAAGGCCTTGGCCGAAGGTGCACGAGAAGGTGGTCTTCAATTTTAAACTGAAATATTGTTATGTCAACTACAGATATTCGCAGGGTTAAGGCCAGCGAGATAGAACTCAAGGATCGTTTGGTGAGTGTTCAGCGCGTTGCCAAGGTGACCAAAGGAGGACGGACCTTTTCGTTTTCGGCCATTGTGGTCGTTGGGGACGAGCAAGGGATTGTCGGCTACGGTTTGGGCAAAGCCAAAGAAGTATCGGAGGCGATTGCCAAGGGTATTGATGATGCCAAAAAGTCTTTGATCAAGGTTCCGGTCTTCAAGGGGACCATCCCACACGAAGCCGAAGGAAAATTCGGTGGTGGTTTGGTATTCATCAAGCCAGCCACCCATGGTACCGGTGTTATTGCCGGTGGTGCGATGCGTGCCGTTTTGGAGAGCGCCGGGATTACCGACGTCTTGGCCAAATCCAAAGGTTCGTCCAACCCGCACAACGTGGTCAAAGCAACGATGGCGGCCCTCGGCGCTTTGAGGGATCCCCACACCGTTTCCCAGCATCGTTCGGTTTCGGTTTCCAAAGTATTCAACGGTTAATTGTTATGGCAACTTATCAAATCACCCAAGTCAAGAGTGCCATTGGCCGTACGGAGCGCCAAAAGCGCACCTTGGTGGCCCTGGGCCTCAAAAAGAACCAAAGCACCGTCCGCCAGGAGGGAACCCCTCAGGTTTTGGGCATGCTCGAAAAAGTTAAACATCTGGTAAAAATCGAGGAGATCTAATCATGGATTTAAGCAAAATATCCCCTGCCGAGGGCAGTGTACACCGGACCAAGCGCATTGGCCGCGGTGAAGGTTCTGGCCGTGGTGGTACTTCCACCAAGGGGCACAAAGGAGCGCAGGCTCGTACGGGCTATTCCTCCAAGCCAGGATTTGAAGGCGGTCAGATGCCTCTCAAATTGCGTGTTCCCAAATTTGGTTTCAAGAGCCGTAACCGCGTTGAATACATCGCTGTGAATCTTGATCAATTGCAGAATCTGCACGAAGCCCACGGTGCGTCCGAAATGACTCCGGCGTTTTTTGCACAACATGGATTTGGAGCGTCCAGGGGAAGCCGTATCAAAATATTGGGTCGCGGTGAATTAACCGGCGCCATCAAGGTGCAGGCTCATGCCTTCAGTGCAACCGCCAAAGCCCGTATTGAGGCAGCCGGTGGTTCTGTCACTGCCGTCCAAACCACCTCCAACTAAGCCCACATCATGAACAAGTTCATCGAAACCCTACGGAATATCTTCCGGATTGAGGAGTTGAAGGATCGGATTGTTCTGACCTTTGCCCTCCTCCTGGTTTACCGTTTGGGTTCTTATGTGGTCCTACCGGGCATTGATCCGGTGGTCCTCGAGCGCTTGAACCCTACGGGTGGTTCGGCTGGCTTGACCGGTTTGATTGACCTCTTTGCGGGTGGCGCCTTTTCGCGTGCCTCCATTTTCGCTTTGGGGATCATGCCTTATATCTCGGCCTCTATCGTCGTCCAATTAATGGGCATGGTGATTCCCTCTTTCCAGAAAATGATGAAGGAAGGGGAAAGTGGTCGCAACAAAATCAACCAAATCACTCGCTACTTGACCATCGCCGTTACGGCAGCTCAAGCCATGGGCTTCTTGATCAACCTCAAGGCCCAGTCTTTGGAGGCCATCATCCTACGCTCCGGTGATACACTTGATTTTTCTTTCGTTTTGTCGACGGTGGTGGTTTTGACGGCGGGTACCATGTTCGTCATGTGGCTCGGTGAAAAAATCACTGATAAGGGCCTAGGGAATGGAACCTCTCTCATCATTATGGTGGGGATTATCGCTCAATTACCCGACGCCCTGATTGCTGAGTTTCAGTTTCGTTCTGGAGCTGGCGGTGGTGGCTTGATTCCTTTCTTGGTCGAAATCGCCATGCTGGCGGTGGTGGTGGGCCTGACCATACTTTTGGTTCAGGGCACCCGCAAAATCCCTCTTCAGGTGGCCAAGCGCGTGGTGGGGAACCGGGTTTATGGCGGTCAGCGTCAGCACATTCCTATCAAAGTAAATGCGGCTGGTGTTATGCCGATCATTTTCGCCCAGGCGATTATGTTTTTGCCCGCCACCATTGCGCAGTTCTTTCCAGAATCCGATCTGAGTGCCGGCGTTATGGCGGCCTTTGTGGACTACACGGGTGTTACCTACAATGTTGTTCTGGCTCTTCTCATTGTTGTCTTTACCTATTTCTACACGTCGCTTTCGGTGAATGCCAACCAAATGTCCGAGGACCTGAAGAGGAACGGCGCGTTCATTCCCGGTGTGAAGCCCGGTCGTAGCACCGCTGATTACATTGACGATGTCTTGGCTCGAATCACCCTCCCTGGTTCGTTGTTTCTTGCCGGTGTTGCCATTTTGCCTGCCGTAGCGATTATCCTGGGTGTCAATTCTCAGTTCGCCCAGTTCTATGGTGGAACCTCCTTGTTGATTTTGGTTGGAGTTATTTTGGATAGCTTGGCCCAGATCGAAACCCATCTGCTGAATCGTCACTACGACGGTCTCATGAAATCGGGTCGTATCAAGGGACGCTCCAACAATATTATGGAGGGCCCCCGAGCCTAAAATTTATGGCCAAGCAGACCTCCATCAAGCAAGACGGCACCATTCTGGAAGCCTTGTCCAATGCCATGTTCCGTGTGGAATTGGAGAACGGTCACGTGATTGTTTCCCATATCTCTGGCAAGATGAGAATGAATTATATCAAGATTTTGCCTGGCGACAAAGTGCAGGTGGAAATGTCCCCTTATGATCTTACCAAAGGCCGTATCTGTTACCGCTATTAACCTATTAACACCCCAAACGAGCGCATATGAAAGTCAAAGCCTCCGTCAAAAAAAGGAGCATAGAGTGCAAAGTGGTTCGCCGCAAAGGCAAGCTCTATGTCATTAACAAGAAGAACCCAAAGTTTAAACAAAGACAAGGATAATTATGGCAAGGATAGCTGGCATTGACCTGCCCCGTAACAAAAGAGGTGAAATCGGGCTCACCTACATCTTTGGGATAGGACGCTCCTCCTCCCGCAAAATTCTGGCCAACGCCGGGGTTGACATGAACACCAAAGTGGGTGAATGGGACGACGAACAGCTGAACGCGATTCGTAAGCTCATCACGGACGAGTTCAGAGTGGAGGGCGAGCTTCGTTCCGAGGTTCAACTTAACATTAAGCGTTTGATGGACATCGGTTGTTACCGTGGTCAGCGGCATCGTAAGGGTCTTCCCCTGCGCGGTCAGCGTACCAAGAACAATTCGCGTACCCGCAAAGGCAAGCGCAAGACCGTGGCGAACAAGAAAAAGGTCACCAAGTAATACCCAACCAACCCAGAATCATTCATGGCAAAATCAACCAAAGTCGTCAAAAAGCGTGTGGTCCGTGTGGATGCCACCGGACAGGTGCATGTTCACTCCACGTTCAATAACATTATTGTTTCGGTAACCAATGCCGAGGGTCAGGTTATTTCCTGGGCTTCTGCTGGCAAAGCCGGTTTCAAGGGTTCCAAGAAAAACACACCGTATGCAGCCCAGGTGGCCGCGTCGGATTGTGCCAAGGTGGCCTACGATTTGGGGATGCGTCGTGCCGAAGTTTTTGTGAAGGGTCCGGGTGCCGGTCGGGAATCAGCGATTCGCGCCGTTTCCACCGTTGGCATCGAGGTGACCGCCATCAACGACGTAACGCCCATGCCTCACAACGGTTGCCGTCCCGCCAAACGCCGTCGCGTTTAATTCCCTTACCCGTTTTACCCCTTTTCTAACCATACGACATACCCATGGCCAGATATACAGGTCCCAAAACCAAAGTTGCCCGCCGATTTAAGGAGCCCATTTTTGGGCCGGACAAAGGATTGCAAAAGAAGCAGTACGGTCCCGGTCAGCACGGTCCATCCAAGCGTTCACCCAAGAAATCGGAATACTCGGTTCAGTTGGGCGAAAAACAAAAAATGAAGTACACCTACGGGGTTTTGGAACGTCAGTTTGCCTTGACTTTCGCCAAGGCCAACCGCAAAAAAGGCAGTACAGGTGAAAACCTCATCAAGTTCCTCGAGGCCCGTCTTGATAACACTGTTTTCCGTTTGGGAATTGCCCCGACTCGCGAAGCAGGTCGTCAGTTGGTTTCTCACCGGCACATCTTGGTGAACGGTAAGGTGGTGAATATCCCTTCGTACCAGTTGAATCCCGGCGATATCGTCGGTGTTCGTGAAAAATCCAAAAACCTTGAGACGATCGTTGATGCGGTTGGTTCCAAAATGGTTTCCAAGTTTAATTGGTTGGAATGGAATCGCGAAAAACTTGAGGGTCGATTTGTTGATTTTCCAGAGCGCGATCAGATTCCTGAGAATTTCAAGGAGCAACTAATTGTCGAATTGTACTCCAAGTAACCTCAGCCGTTCTTACCTCTATCTTTTTTTAAAAAATCCCTATGTCCGTAATCGTTTTTCAAAAACCTGAAAAGGTTATCATGCACAAGGCCAGCGAGTTCCAGGGGTCTTTTGAGTTCAAACCTTTGGAGCCCGGGTACGGGGTTACCATTGGCAATGCTTTGCGCCGTATCCTATTGTCTTCTTTGCAGGGTTATGCCATCTCCTCCATTCGTGTTCCTGGTGTGGATCATGAATTCTCTACCATCAAAGGAGTGGTCGAAGATGTTATCGAATTGATTTTGAACCTCAAGCAGGTTCGTTTTAAGCCTAAAGGCGATGGAATCGACGGTGAAAAACTCATTGTTATCCTCAAAGGCAAGGGTGCTTTCACCGCCGGAGATATCGAACAATTTTCCAGCAATTTCAAAGTCCTCAATCCGGATTTGGTACTCTGTACCATGGATGGCAAAATGACCTTGGAATTGGAATTAACCATCCGTAAGGGCCGTGGCTACGTCGCCGCCGAAGACAACAAAATCGAAGATGCCCCCTTGGGAGTCATTCCAGTGGATTCGGTTTTCACACCCATCAAAAATGTCAGTTACCAAATCGAGAACACCCGTGTCGAACAAAAGACCGACTACGAAAAATTGCTTCTGGATGTCGTGACGGATGGTTCAATCCATCCCGAGGATGCCCTGAAGGAGGCCGCTCGTATTTTGATTCAACATTTTGCGTTGTTTTCGGATGAGACGATGGCCCTCGAACTGGCATCTTCGGATCCCGCGATGGAAATTGACGAGGATTTCTTGGCCAAGCGCAAATTGTTGAAGTCCAATTTGGGCGATATGAACCTTTCAGTTCGTGCTTTCAATTGCCTTAAGGCCGCTGAAATCCGTTCCTTGGCCGATTTGGTCAAATTTGACATTGCCGATTTGTTGAAATTCCGCAATTTCGGCAAAAAATCCCTCACCGAATTGGAGGATTTGGTTCGCGAGAAGGGCCTCACTTTTGGCATGGACATTCACAAATACAAACTCGACGAAGACTAAGCCCCGGATTCTTAACGAAACTCCGCTAAAGACAACGATATGCGCCACGGAAATACCATTAACCACCTCAGTCGGACCTACGGTCATCGCAAGGCGATGCTCCGTAACATGGCCGTCTCCCTGATCATGAACAAACGCATCAATACAACCTTGGCGAAGGCCAAGGAGTTGCGGAAGTTTGTTGAACCTGTTTTGACCCGTTCCAAATCGGATACCATGCACAATCGTCGGATGATTTTTGCCGATTTGCAGGACAAAGAAGCCGTCAAGGAATTGTTTGCGACAGTCGCAGAAAAAATCGCAACACGCCCAGGTGGCTATACTCGCATTATCAAAACGGGTTTTCGTTTAGGTGATGCTGCCGAAATGTGCATGATGGAATTGGTTGACTTCAACGAATTGTTGTTGGCCGATGCAGCGTCCCGCAAAGCCAAGACCACCCGCCGTAGCCGTTCCGCCAAGAAAGGTGCTTCAGCTCCCGTGGCTTCGGTTGCTCCGGTTGCGGAAGTAGCGGCCCCTCTGATTGTGGAGGAGGCACCTGCTGCCATCGTTGAGGAAACCCCTGCAGCAGTTGTCGAAGAGACCCCTGCAGTTGTCGAAGAGACCCCTGCGGTTGTAGATGAGGCTCCCGCCGCTGAAGACAGCGCACCTCAGGACGAAAGCCCCGAACAGGAAGAAGAGCCCAAAGCCTAAGTTTAGAAACCCCGCCTCGGCGGGGTTTTCTTTTGAAAGGGGTTGTGGGCTTTGGGTTGGAGGAGCCTATTTTTGTCTTTGAAACATCATCCATTTTTATACTTTCATGACCTTAGCTATGTCAACACCCGGTTCTCTACACCTTCAGGATGGGAGAGTTTTTGAAGGTTGGATTGTAGGCTTTGATGCCGGAATCTGTGGAGGGGAGCTATGCTTTAACACCTCCATGACGGGTTACCAAGAGATGTTTACCGACCCATCCTACCGGGGTCAAATGCTGGTCCACAATTTTGTTCATTTAGGCAATTATGGAGCCTATGCTGCAGATCAGGAATCCGATCGAGTGCAGATTAGCGGCGTGGTGGTCCGCAATTTTACCGAGAAGCATTCTCGCCTCATGGCTGATTCATCCTTGCAGGATTACATGGTCCAAAACCGGCTGATGGGGATCCGGGGCGTGGATACCCGGGCTTTGGTTCGTCATATTCGCCACAGCGGTGCTATGAATGGCGTCATTTTGTCGCACATGGGCCTGGATGGTGACCACCGTCGCCAGGCCCAAAGGGCCTTGGCGGACCTACCCAACATGGACGGTTTGGACCTTAGTGCCTTGGTAACCACCGCTAAATCGTATCGCATGGAATCCGCCATCCCGGGTACCCCCAAGCGGGTGGTTGTGATGGATTATGGGGTCAAGCGCAACATGCTTCACCATCTCACCCAGAGGGGATGCGAATTGCAGGTGCTGCCGGCCTCGGCTACCATCGAGGACGTCATGGCCTGCGCTCCCCAAGGGGTCTTGTTATCGAATGGCCCCGGTGATCCCGCCGCCATGGATCAACAGGTAGGTGTCGTGCGTGGTTTGCTGGAACGACGCGTTCCTCTTATGGGTATCTGCCTAGGTCATCAATTGCTTGCCAGGGCAGCAGGTCTCGATACCTTCAAGATGCACAACGGACATCGAGGTTCCAATCACCCGGTCCTTAACCTTCGAAACAACCGTTCCGAAATCACCTCTCAAAATCATGGGTTTGCGGTCCATTTGGAACAGGCCCAGGCAGCATCCCATTTGGAATTGACCCACATCAACTTGAACGACCAAACCGTTGAAGGACTTGCCTTACGCGATCGTCCTGCCTTTTCGGTTCAGTATCACCCCGAGTCCAATCCAGGGCCTCATGATTCTCATTACTTGTTTGATGATTTTGTGTCCATGATGGACTAGTCCATGCCTACATTGCCCTTTAAACCCTAAGCCCATGCCCGTTATTCAAGACATTTTTGCCAGACAAATTCTCGATTCCCGTGGGAATCCCACCGTGGAAGTGGACGTATTGACCTCTGACGGTTGCACCGGAAGGGCAGCGGTTCCTTCGGGGGCCTCGACCGGTATGCACGAAGCGGTCGAATTGCGGGACAACGATCCGTCCATGTACATGGGCAAGGGAGTCCTGGGGGCCGTCGCTCATGTCAACGATCGTATCGCGCCGGAATTGGAAGGGATGTCGGTTTACGAGCAGCAACAGATTGACCGGGTCATGATTGATTTGGACGGGACGGGCAACAAGTCGAATCTGGGTGCGAATGCTATTCTTGGGGTATCCCTGGCCTGCGCAAGGGCTGCGGCCGCTTCGCTGGGCATGCCTTTGTATCGTTATGTTGGTGGACTGCAGGCGAATGTCCTGCCCATGCCCATGATGAATATTTTGAATGGCGGTGCCCATGCCGATAATGGAATTGATTTTCAGGAGTTTATGGTAATGCCATTGGGCGCGTCCACCTTTTCGGAGGCATTGCGCATGGGGACCGAGGTCTTTCATCACCTCAAAAAGGTCTTGCGCGATCAAGGTTTGTCAACCAATGTTGGCGATGAAGGAGGGTTTGCTCCCAACCTACGCAGCAATACCGAGGCTTTGGAAATGGTGTTACGGGCGATTGAGTCAGCGGGTTTTCGACCGGGGGAACAGGTGGCGATAGCCATGGATGCGGCCTGCACCGAAATGTACGATGCGGCTAGTGGAAACTATCGTTTTCATAAATCAGGCGGTGAACCCATGGACTCGGGTCAATTGGTTGAATTCTGGACTGAATGGTGTGCCAAGTACCCCATTTGTTCCATTGAAGACGGTTTGGCCGAGGATGATTGGGAAGGTTGGGCACGTTTAACATCGGCCTTGGGGAATCGTATTCAGTTGGTAGGTGATGATTTATTTGTTACGAACACCAAACGCCTACGTCGTGGAATTGAATCCAAGGTGGCCAATTCCATTTTGGTGAAGGTCAATCAAATCGGCACCCTCACCGAAACCATCGAAGCGGTTCAAACGGCCTCATCGTCTTCTTATTCCAGTGTTATGAGTCACCGTTCTGGCGAAACCGAGGACAGCACCATCGCCGATTTGGCGGTAGCTCTGCGTACCGGACAAATCAAAACGGGTTCAGCATCCCGCTCCGATCGGATGGCCAAATACAACCAGTTACTTCGGATCGAAGAGGAATTGGGTGATTCGGCCCTATTTGGAGGCCTGGGTTTTCGTTACCACCCGGTCTAAATTCAAGGCATGCCCGGTTCTTTCATGCGTCTTCTTCGGAACCGTTACGTTCTCGCGGGCCTTGCCTTTGTTTTGTGGCTCTTGTTTTTGGATGAATACAATTGGTTAGGTCAGGCCAAGGTTCGCCGGGAGTGGAGGCTTCTGCAGAAGCAGAAGTCCTTTTATGATTCCTCCATCCAAGTCATGACCCGAGAGAAAGCCGCTCTGGAGTCGGATACCCTTTTGTTGGAACGATTGGCTCGCGAAAAGTACCGAATGGTCAAGCCCGGGGAATCGGTGTTTTGGTTGTTGGACTCGGGGCAGGCTCTCTGAGTTATTCCAGGTTTTGTTTGAGTAGAAGGGCGGTGCTCATCGCTGCTAGGCAGCGTTCCACTCGGGGGGCCAGGTTTCTTGCGAGGCAAACTTCGCCACGGTTGATCAGCGATATTTGTCCAAGGACTCGACCGTCTTGTTCATAGCGCAATCCGGCATGAGTGGCCCCAAGCCAGCGATGGTTCCCCTCAAGGGTCCGCAGGCTGTGAATTTCGATGAGGGGTTGGCCGGGAATGTCCAAATGACCGCAAAGGGTCTGCCGGCGCGTTGTGGCTTCGGGCCTAAAGAGCACAAACTCGGCGAGGGGCTCTCCGGCACTGCGAATTTCTCCGGTCATTAGATGGCTGTACGACAAAGGCAGAGCGATTCTTCCCTGCCATAGCGGAACGTCGCTTTGTTTGAAACGGGCATAGGTTGTGACGGTGTCGTGTGCAGCATCGCCGGCACTCTGGATGATACGCATGCGTTGATTGGCTCCGCTAAAACGAATTCGGACCTGGGCTTGGTAGGAATTGACGGGGCCTCGGCGCACTTTGAGGGTGGCGTAGGGGCCGTAGGTAACCTTGATTTTGAATCGTAATTGTTGACGGCCTTGCACCGGATAACAATCCGATTGACCTTGGAGACCGGGGTCCAGGGCTAGTCGAATCGGGGTGCACGAAGACGTTAGGAATACCAAGGTGGCGAACAGAAGATAGTAGAATGATTTCATGTTATGAATTCAATTAGATTCCTCCAAGAGCTCGTGCCAGGAGCCATTCAGTCCCTAACAACAGCGAAACAAGAAGCCAAAACCAAATCGATCGTAACCAAGGGGTTGAGACCAAGCTTAGGCTGCTTTCGGATCGGATGGTCGGATGTTTTTTTATTTTTTGGCTTAGTTGATCCAGGGCCATGGCGCGTGATTTCACATCCCATGCATCCATGCGCAGATAGGTCCCGCCGCTCTGTTTGGCCAGGTTTTGGAGCAAGGCGTGGTCACCGGGTTCGCCAGGGTTTTCGAGTCCAAAGGACTGCACAGCCAAAACCCCGTTCTTCACAAGAGGCAGTCCGTTGGCGGAGGTAGTGGCGGTGTAGCGGTAGGTGCCGGCTGCTAACCGACCCAAATCAAGGCGGTACCCCAAACCGTCCGGGACCATGGCGGCATCCCGGACCAGGCGATCCTTTTGAAAAAGTTGAAGTCGTAGGGTGCTTTGGTTGTCAAATTCACCCTGCGCATTGCGCAGGCTGCCCTCGAGGAGGACCGCTTGGGTTTCGTTAAAGAAGGGACGAACCGGCCGAATTTCCAGTCCTTCGGAGGCCTGTCCACCCAACAGCAGAGAAACGGTGTTAAGAACAAGACTCTCTAAGGGGTTCGTCATGGCCGAACCGGTTGATGCGGACCGATGATCGGAATCCATGGCCAATCGCCAACGCCACAAGCCCTCGCCCCAGAGGTAGGCCCGGGTAGGACGGCTTCGGTATTCCACGACCCACAAAGGACGTTGGGTGGCAACACGATCCTTTTGTTGGTACAAGAGGGTTGTTCCAACCGGGGATTCGATAGGGCCCACCGAAGGGGTGGTTAACGGAGGGAGACGGCGAATTCCCTCGGCGAGTTGCACCCCCGGTAGGAAGGCATTCCAACGATCATTAAGAACGGGGAGAACCTGAACCATCGGAACCGAGGCGCTGGGTCGCCCCTCCGGCCACCCTTTCCAATCGCTGGCCGCCCCACCCATCCACCAAAGCGGTTGCCCTTTTTGTTGAATTTTTTGGAGGAGGTCGGCTTCGCCTGGTTCGGGGTTGGCCGAAGGCCATTGATGCCAGATATAAAGGTCTGCCGAGGGATCTGCAACGGCTTTGCGCAGGCCTGCCAGACCGTACTCCAATTGCACGACATGATTTTTGGTTTGTTCCAAGACGCTCCGCAGGACCCCCAAATCCGGGTGCGGGGCTTTGGCTAGCAATACCAAACGCTTTTTGGTCCGTACGGCCTCCACAAAGGCCAGTTTTTCTGGACTTTCCAGGGCCTTACCCGGTCCAGCGGCGCCGCTAATGCTTCGGCCTCTGAATCGAATCGCGTACAGTCCTTCTTCGCCAATTGAAATTTTGAAAGAAAGGTTTTGTTGAAAGGAGCCCGATCCGGGTTGCCAAACGCGGCGCTCAGCAAGGATAGGTGGGGATGAACCGGTCGAAACCAAGGCCTCGATTTGCAAGGTTTGGCCGGTCATGTGATGGCCTCGTACCGGGATTTCGATTTCCAAATCGCTGTGAGCTTCGACGCGATCGGGAACGGTCGGAGATCCGAGGGTCCACGTAGGTTGTTGGCCTTGGTCTGGCCCACATCCCAACGTCAAGACCGGACTTTGATAGGTTGCAAAAAAGGATCGCGGTTCCACCCCCATATTAAAAAGCCCATCGCTGACCAGGACCCAGGCAGCGATGCTTTCCAATCCTGCTTGGTCCGAGGTCCAGTTGGCCAGGGGTTCGGTGGAGGTCAGGCTTTGGTCCAAGCGGACCGAACCGGGTTGGGTTGGGTTCAGCCGGTCGGCCCCCGCTCCAAATCCTACCACATCAACTCGATGGGTTCCTCGAAGTTTTTGGGTGAATTCCAAGGCAAAAGATCGCAAAGCTTCGGCGCTGACGCCGGGGCGGTTCATGGACTGACTTTGGTCCAAAGCCAATACGATCAGGGGCGCTTGAACGGTGCGTTCTTCCCGAATCCAGGTGGGATCAAAACAGAGCAGAACCAGCAAAAAAACCGCCAATCCGCGCAATATCCCAAGGGACAATCGGGCCTTTCTCGAAGGCTGGTTGGGTAAACGGCGCCCATGTTTTGCCCAAGCCCAGGCCAAGCCTGCAGCGGCGGACAAAGGCAGTACCCATAAAGGGGAACCCCATCCCAGTTCGAGATATCCCATCGTCTAAAGACCTAGGCGGGATCCAGCCCCCCGCAGACATTCCAACATTGCCCGGTGACATAGGAGGCCCGATCCGATGCCAAGAAAGCAATGACTTCAGCCACTTCATCAACGGTTCCGGGTCGGCCCAGCGGGATTTTGGCATTCCAAGCCTCCGAAACGGCCGGATCCAATTGACCGGTCATTTCGGTTTCGATGTAACCGGGTGCGACCGCATTGCATCGAATGTTACGAGATCCCAATTCGCGGGCCAAGGACTGGGTGAAGGCAATGACGCCTGCTTTGGAGGCGGAGTAATTGCTTTGACCTGCGTTACCACTGCGTCCGACCACCGACGATAGATTGATGATGCTGCCTTTGCGGTTTTTCATGAGGTGGCGAACCGCATGTTTGCACACGTTGAAGACGGATTTGAGGTTGTTATCCATCACCTGATCCCATTGTTCTTCGGTCATTCGAATCAACAATTGATCCCGCGTAATGCCCGCGTTATTCACGATGATTTCGAGGCCTCCAAAATCTGCGAGGATTTGTTCAATCAATTTTTCGGCTTGGGCATAATCAGCGGCATCCGAGGCGTAGGCCAGTGCCCGTACCCCCATGGCCTGCAATTCCTTTTGGAGTTCCAGGGCCGATTGTTGGGAGGATTTGTAGGTAAAAGCAATGTCGGCGCCCTGAGAGGCCAACTTGCGGGCGATGCCCATGCCAATCCCCCGACTTCCGCCGGTGACCAGGGCTATTTTGCCTTGAAGAAGTGTATTTGTATTCATGGGCCCAAAGATAAACCAGCCAAAGGCTCCTGTCAGGAGCGTTCAATCATCACTTTGTCCTGAACCCTTAGGCCCAGCAAGGACTCCGCATGGTTGGTATTCAGCGCAATTTCGAGGTAACCGATGGCGTTATAAAGCAGCGTAAGGTGCTGTCCTTCCACGGCATGGTAATGGCCTTGAATCCGGTCGCTGCGGTTTTCGTGGCGATGACCGGAACGCAGCAGAACTTTGAAAGGTCGATCCGACACAAAGGCCTCAACGGTCGCTTGGTCCAAGTTGGTATGAAGGTTGCCGTAACTATCCGCGTAGAGGACCCGACCGTGCAAGACCCCGTCTTGTTCAAAAACCTTATCAAGCCACATCCCGGTGGTATCCGAAACAGGTTCTTGCCAAGGTTCCGGGGCTTTGGTTCGGGAAGGGTCTTGGCCCAAGGCATGGATGAGCATGCCCAAGGGCCCGTCCAGCCAGTCCAACAAAGCAAAGCCCGCATTCGGTCGGGATACCGTTAAAGGGTAACGTTGCACCAGGGGGGATTCGTCTCGGTCCACCAAGAGGGGCAGGAGGCCTTGATCCGGCAAGGCAAACCAATGGCCCTGGTAGCGGACGACGATATACGACGGCCAAGGGTTTTCTTGAGTCTTGCTGCGATAGCCAACATCCAACAAATGCACGGTGCCCGGTGGAAAAAAAGGGAAGGCGGTTTTGAGGACATAAACAGCCTCAACCAAGTCATATTTGCTAATATTGTGTGAAATATCTTCGGTTCGCCAATGCGGAAACCTGCTCAACAATCGCCCTCTCAGCATCGCGACATAAGGATCGCGCAGTCCGTAATCAGTGGTGAGGGTGAGAAGTGGCATGGGGAGCGCTAAGCAAGCGGAGACCGACCTCAAATTTATTCCATAGCCACCAAAGCCACGCCTTTTGCCTCACCATAACGAACCCAAAGAATTTGACATCGCCGGAATGGATCCCCTGGGATTCTACGGTGCGGGGAATGCCCGACAAGATCGTATGCAAGCGGCTTTTCCGGAGCTCAAGATGACATTGCGAGGGAGTCGCCTGCTCTTGGAGGGGAGCGATCAAGTCATGAATCGTTTTCAGGTATTGTGGGAGCGTTTGTTACGTCAATGCAGCCTGGCCAACGGTTTTCTGAGCGATGATGCCTTCAACGAAGCCATGGCCGGGCTGGAATCCCGTCATCGCACCGAATCCACTGGCTTTGAGTCCACCTCCAAAACCGTCTTGGTGCACGGGCCCAACGGTCTCATCGTGCGGGCGCGCACTCCGAACCAACAGCGCATGGTGGATGCCATGGATCGTTGTGATTTGTTGTTTGCCCTGGGTCCGGCGGGGTCCGGCAAAACCTACACCGCGGTGGCCCTCGCCGTCCGTTCTCTCAAAAACAAAGAGGTACGAAAAATCATCCTGACCCGCCCGGCCGTGGAGGCTGGTGAGAGTTTGGGCTTCCTGCCCGGCGATCTCAAAGAAAAAGTGGACCCCTACCTGCGCCCGCTTTACGATGCCCTCGAAGATATGTTACCACCCCAGAGGCTTTCCAAGTACCTGGAGGAGGGCATCATCGAAGTAGCTCCTTTGGCTTTTATGCGGGGTCGGACCTTGGACAAAGCCTTTGTGATTCTGGACGAGGCGCAGAACTGCACCCCCACCCAGCTCAAAATGTTTTTGACCCGTATGGGTCCCTCTGCGCGATTTATTGTTACGGGCGATTTGACCCAGGTTGATTTGCCAACCCGGATGGTCTCGGGCCTGGGTCCCACCCTTCAAGTCCTCAAAGGTCTGCAAGGGATTGCCGTGGTTGAACTGAACGAAACCGATGTGGTCCGCCATCCCCTGGTCAAAACGATTGTCCAAGCCTACCAAAACCAAAACCAAAACCAGAACCAAAACCAAAACAACGGTCATGCCTAATTCCTTTCCTCAAGCGCCGATTCAACTACCCGGTATGACCGGCTTCTACCGGGGCAAGGTCCGGGATGTTTATTTCTTGGAAGATGGTCGATTGGTGATGGTTGCCTCGGATCGTATTTCGGCCTTTGACGTGGTCCTGCCCGCGGCCATTCCCCGCAAAGGGGAGGTGCTCAACCGTACCGCCGCGTATTTTCTCGAAAAAACCAGTGATTTGGTTCCCAACTGGCTGATCAGCAGCCCGCACCCTCGTGTTTCCTACGGTTACCGCGCCGAACCTGTCGCGGTGGAGATGGTGGTCCGGGGTTACCTGTCCGGGCATGCTTGGCGTTGTTATAGGGACGGTGCCCGGACTCTCTGCGGGGTTCCGCTACCGGACGGTTTGCGGGAGTCCGATTCGTTGGGTTCGCCGATCATCACGCCCACCACCAAAGCATCCCAAGGCCATGATCAAGACATTTCCCGGGAACAGATTTTGGAACAAGGGCTGGTCAGCGAAGAACATTACCGCACCATGGAGCAATACGCCCTGGCCTTGTTTGAACGCGGTTCCAAGATGGCTTTGGAACGTGGTTTGATTTTGGTGGATACCAAATACGAGTTCGGCCTTTTGGACGGAAAGGTCATCTTGATGGACGAAGTGCATACCCCCGATTCGTCCCGTTACTTCTATGCAGAGCCCTACCAGGAATTGCAAGAAAGCGGGCAACCGCAGCAGCAGTTATCCAAAGAGTTTGTTCGTCAATGGCTCATTGCCCATGGTTTTCAAGGTTTACCTGGACAACAAATACCGCCCATGACCCCGGAATGGGTTGAACAGATCAGTGCCCGATACCAAGAACTTTATCGTCAATTGACCGGTCAAGACCTCGGCCCATCGGATGCCCTGCAAGTGGGCCTGGAACCCACCGATTGGGTCGATGATTTTTTGGACTATCGTCGAACCCTCGGTCTCTAAGGAACGCGGGTAAAGCTCCCGATATGCCTTTCGATTTTGGAGGGGTTGATGTCGGCAATGGTTACCAAGATCCCGGCTTCATCCACCCGACCAAAAGCGGCGTTGTGGGCAAAGCCAAAATACCTCATCGTCGAGGATAAGTTCATATAAGCAGGGAAGAGAGGCGGAACCCGGGTTCCCCAATCTTGGGTTTTTTTGTGGAGCAGGGCCAAGGCTTTTTCGTAATCCAAACCGTTCCAGGTTTCCTTGAAGGCGTCGGCTTGGGAAAGATCCAGGGCAAATTCTTGGCGGGGGAGCACCCATCCATCGGGGTCGGTAAAGAAATGATTCAAGAAACTGTGAAGGCCAACCAGCGCCTCATGGGGGTAATCGTCAAAGACCGTGACTTTGCCGTAGAGATAACGGATATCCTCCCTGACCACTGACAAGGCCCCCAATCCATCCCACAGATTGTCCAAGGCAAAGATGCCTTTGCGATAGGGGCCTTCGGGTTGGTAATCCGGGGCTACAAAAGCCCGACCCAATTCGAGGGTGTAGGGTAACACATGGTTGCAAAAATCCGGGCTGAACGAAAAAATGGAGTTCGACGAAAGTCGAAAATCCCCTTGGGCATCCGGTCCCGTTTTGCGGCATTCCACAAAGCGGTAGGCGGCCATGATTTGCCTGTTTTCCGGGTCCCAGACCAGCAATTGTTCGTAGCCGTCGGGTTCCAAATCGTAGGCATCCAGATCGCAGGCTTTGCCGGTCCCTCCTCCTTCGGCCCGAAAACAGAGCTCGCGAAGTCGGCCGATTTCTTGAAGACAGGCCGGCGCATTTGCGGCATTCACCACATAAAGCAGGTTGTTGCCTTTGTTGGTCGTACGAAGCAGGCGTTCAGGGACCAATTCTGCTTCGAGCGTTGCAGGGTCTTGGGCGTTAATGAGGGTCTGCATAGGGTGGGTTTGTGGGCTTGGTTGGGGCCAGGCTGTAAACAAGATCTCGAAGACGCTGCGTCCAGACTTGATCTCCTTCACCATTCGCAAGGCGGTCGGGCAAAACCGGGGCCCCCAAATGCAATGTCACCTGGCTACCGCGCAGGCGGTACATTTCATCAGGCAAGAATAGCATCTCGATATTGGCCTTGATGCCCAAGCGTTTGCGCCAAGTATAGGTTTGATAAAAACGCTCCGATAGACGTCCTTCGATGTAAAGGGGTACCACGGGTAATTTGTGTTTGCGCGCCAAGGTGACGGCCGTTTTTCTCCACTCCAAATCTCGGATTTCCCCGTTCATTCGTCGAGAAACCAAACCGGAAGGAAACACGATGATTCCGTAGCCAGCGGCAATTTTGTCCTGAAGAATTTTGAGGTGATCCCGGGATTGGCTTCCGTGTTTGTTGACAGGAATAAAGAACCCTTCCAAAGGTTGGACCTGCATTATGATATCGTTGCTAAGGGACGCAAAACGATCCCTCACTTGGCCAATTACATCGTACATGGCCAGGCCGTCCAAGCCACCCAGCGGATGATTGGCCACCAAAACAAAGGGCCCCTGGGTTGGGAGGTGCTCCAGACCACGGACCGCAACCTTGACCCCAAAATACCGCAAAACTTCCCGGGCAAAGGGCAGATCACGCAAGTGACCGGATTCGGCCAAGAAGGTATTGATTTCGTCTTGGTGTATCAACCTTTCGAGGGCTTTGAACAACCAAGACGGTATCCAGCGGGCCAGCCCGGGGTTCTTGGCCTGGAAGGCCGCACGCAGGTTAATTTTCATTGCCCGTGAGGCCTCTTTAGGTGGCGAACAATGGAAAGGTGGGGGCAAAGGCTTTGACTTCCTTTCCAACCGCTTCGGCGACCGCGGGATCCTGGTGATGGCCGATGACCCGGTCGATCCAATCGGCTATTTTTTCCATATCCGCTTCGTTCATGCCCCGGGTGGTAACAGCCGCAGTCCCCAAGCGTATGCCGCTGGTGACCATCGGGGAAGCGGTATCAAAGGGGACCATGTTTTTGTTGATGGTAATATGAGCTCTTCCCAAGGCCTGCTCGGCTTGCTTGCCTGTGCATGATTTGTTACGAAGATCGATGAGCATGAGGTGATTGTCTGTCCCACCGGAAATCAGGTGGTAACCTCGGTTCACCATCGCGGTTGCCAAGGCGATGGCGTTGCGACGAACCCGGATGGTATAATCTTTGAAGGAAGGTTGCAAGGCTTCCCCAAAAGCCACGGCCTTGGCGGCAATAATATGCTCCAGCGGTCCGCCCTGGGTTCCAGGAAAAACCCCGGAGTCCAAAAGCGAGGAAAGGGAACGCAATTCACCCTTGGGGTTCCGCAGGTTCCAAGGATTGGGTTGGTCTTCCCCCATCATGATGATACCTCCTCGGGGTCCCCGCAGGGTTTTGTGAGTGGTGGAGGTCACGATATGGCAGTGCGGAAAGGGATGGTTTAGCAAGCCAGTGGCAATCAACCCCGAGGGGTGGGAGATGTCGGCCATGAGCAGGGCCCCGACTTCGTCAGCGATGCGACGAAGGCGCGCATAATCCCAATCCCTGGGATAGGCCGACGCCCCGCAAATGATGAGCTTGGGTTGCACTTCTTTGGCTTTTTGGTCCACCCGATCCCAATCGATGCACCCGGTTTCCTGTTCCACTCCGTAGAAATGCGCCTTGTAAAGTTTGCCCGAATAATTGACCGGTGAACCGTGGGTCAAGTGCCCTCCGTGGCTGAGGTCAAAGCCCAAAATGGCGTCTCCAGGTTGGAGCACGGCCAGCATAACAGCCGCGTTGGCCTGGGCCCCCGAATGGGGTTGGACATTGGCCCAGCCCGCCCCAAAAAGTTGGCAAAGCCGGTCGATGGCGATTTGTTCGATTTGATCGACAATTTCGCAACCACCGTAATATCGTTTTCCCGGAAGTCCTTCGGCGTATTTGTTGGTCAGAATGGAGCCGGCGGCTTCCATGACCTGATCGGAGACATAATTTTCGGAGGCAATCAATTCAAGGCCAACGCGTTGGCGTTCTTCTTCGGCTTGGATAAGGTCCGCTAGGAGAGTGTCGTTCATAGGGGTCGTTAAAAGATCGTAGGAAGCGGAATGTACAAATTGATTGGTTATAACACAGGATCAGATGCTTGGTTTTGTTCCCAGACCCAAGCGGTCCGCATCATGTCTTCGAGGCTGTATTGAATTTTCCAGCCTAAGTCTTGAGTCGCTCGCTGGTTGTTGGCATAAACTGCGATGACATCGCCGGGGCGCCGGGGGCCGTAGCTCCATGGAAGTCGCAATTGGTTGACGGATTCAAAGGCTTGGATCATCTCCAAGACGGTTTGTCCCACGCCGGTTCCCAGATTAAAAACAGACCAGGGTCCGGCTGGTTTTGCGTTTTGCTCCAGGTAACGCACCGCATCGACATGGGCCTGGGCAATATCGCAAACATGGATGTAATCGCGTAGGCAGGTGCCGTCCCGGGTTGGATAGTCGTTGCCAAAGACGGTGAGCTCCTTACGCAGTCCCATGGCCGTTTGGGTAATGTAGGGGACCAAGTTATCGGGAACTCCGACGGTGCATTCCCCCAATCGCCCGGATGGATGGGCCCCTACCGGGTTAAAATAGCGCAAGGCCACCACGCGTTGCCCGGCGGTGCGGGCCGGGGTTCCGGAGAGGACCCAGTCACGGAGAAGCGCCTCGCCGACGGCCTTGGTACGCCCGTAGGGTGATTCGGTTTCCAACAAGGGGGAATCCTCGGTGACCGGAATTTGTTCCGGATTTCCGTAAACGGTGCAGCTCGATGAAAAGACCAACCCGGGTATGCCGTGTTCTTCGCAGGCCTTCATCAAATTCATTTGCCCTACCAGGTTGTTTTGAAAGTAGAACAAGGGATGTTGGGTGGATTCACCCACCGCCTTGAAGGCTGCAAAATGAATAACACAAGAAATATCTCGCTCTTGTTCCAAGACCTTGGCTAGCTCATTCTTTTGGGTGAGATCGGCCTGGTATTGTCGGTAATCTTTTTGGGCGATGTCCCGGATTCGATCTGCGATCGCGGGTTTGGAGCGGCTGTAATTGTCCACCCCAACCACCGTATAGCCTGCTTGGAGCAGGGCAACGACGGTGTGGGAACCAATGTACCCGGTGCTTCCGGTCAACAAAACCTTGGGCATGGGCTAGGGCTTCAAAAGTTGGAGGAGGTATTGGCCGTAGCCGGATTTGATCAGGGGTTGGGCCACCGCCCGTAGGCCCTCATCGTCGATAAAGCCCATTCTCCAGGCGATTTCTTCGATGCATCCGATTTTGAGACCTTGACGCTCTTCAATGACTTGTACAAACTGCCCGGCCTGCATCAACGATGCAAAAGTGCCCGTATCCAACCAAGCGGTTCCCCGATCCAGTACCTGAACCTTGAGCCGACCCTGGGCCAGATAGTGCCGGTTGATATCCGTGATTTCGTATTCGCCTCTAGCGGATGGTTGCAGGTTCCTGGCAATTTCGACCACGTTTTCGTCGTAGAAATACAAACCGGGTACGGCGTAATTTGATTTTGGTGTGGCTGGTTTTTCTTCGATACTGAGGGCCCTGCCTTCGGCATCAAATTCAACAACCCCGTAACGCTCTGGATCGTTGACATGGTAAGCAAAAACCACGCCACCTTCGGGATCCGAATGCGAAGCCAATAAACGACTCAGTCCGGATCCGTAAAAAATATTATCCCCCAATACCAAGGCGGATTTGTTGTTACCAATAAAGTCCGCTCCCAAAACAAAGGCCTGGGCCAAACCATTGGGAACCTCTTGAACACAATATTCAAAACGACACCCGATCCGCGACCCGTCCCCCAGCAATCTTTCGAAGGAGGGGAGGTCCTGGGGGGTTGAAATAATCAAAATTTCCCGGATTCCGGCCATCATCAGGACCGAAATAGGGTAGTACACCATGGGCTTGTCGTAGATCGGCATCAGCTGTTTGCTGGTGGCCAGCGTCAAAGGGTGCAAACGAGTTCCGGATCCACCGGCTAAAACAATACCTTTCATGATCAAGAAATAGGGTTACGAATTTGGTCAGCCAGTAGATAGAGGACGGCCATACGCACCGCCACACCGTTTTCGACCTGCTGCAAAATCACGGAATGCGGTCCATCGGCCACATCGGATTGGAGTTCCACACCGCGATTGATAGGCCCCGGGTGCATGATGACCAGGGGATGGGATAGCTTTTGGAGACGGGCCTTGTTGATCCCAAAATACAGAGCGTATTCCCGCAGCGAGGGGAGGTATCGAATGGCTTGTCTTTCGTGCTGTATGCGCAGAACATTGGCAACATCGCACCATTCCAGGGCTTCGTCCAGGCGGTGCATGACAGGGAATCCCATTTCTTCCAAATGGGGAGGCAACAACGTTGCCGGCCCGGTGACCCGGACTTCGGCCCCCAATTTGCGCAAACAAAAGAGATTGGACATGGCGACCCGCGAATGCAGGATATCGCCCACCATCAAGACTTTGACACCGCGCAGCCGCCCCATCTTTTGACGAATGGTAAAGGCATCCAGCAGGGCCTGGGTAGGGTGCTCGTGGGCCCCATCGCCGGCATTGATAATGCGGGCATCGACCCGGTCTGCCAAATAGCGACAGGTACCGGCATGGGCATGGCGCACCACCAGCATGTCGATTTTCATGGCGAGAATATTGCGGACCGTATCGCTCAGGGTTTCCCCTTTGGATACGGAGCTCCCGTTGCTCGAAAAATTTACGACATCGGCCGAAAGGCGTTTCTCGGCCAATTCAAAGGAGAGTCGGGTCCGGGTGGAGTTCTCAAAAAAAAGGTTGGCGATGGTCAAATCCCTGAGAGAGGGGACCTTGCGTACCGGGCGGTAAAGGACCTCCAGGAATTGATCCGCGGTTTGTAAAATCAAATCCAGGTCGCTTTCGCTGAGGTCTTTGATGGCAATCAGGTGCCGGGTGCTGAGGGTTCCTGTTTTCATCCAGCGGGGGGTGTTTGAGAGGCCTCAAAAGTTTCGATCCACACAAAATCACGCCCTGATTCCTCCATCCATTCCACATGGATGCGTTGGTTGGGCATGGTATTGACTTTGCGCCCGCAGTAATCAGGCCGAATCGGAAATTCCTGGCTGTAAAGTCGATGCAGGAGGACCATTAGCTCCACTTTGGCCGGCCGGCCAAAATCCAGCAAGGCATCCAAACCTGAACGCAGCGTCCGACCCGTGAAAAGAACATCGTCAATGAGCACGACGGACTTTCCCTCGATGGAAAAATCAATGCGGGTATCCGAGGGAAGAAGGGGGGCTTCGCGGCGGCGAAAATCATCCCGGTGAAATGTAACATCAAGTAAACCAAGCGGAACGGCTGTTCCCGTTTTGGCTTCGAGGATCCCGTGAATGCGGCGGGCCAGGAGGGTTCCCCGCGGTTGAAGCCCAATCAAGACGCTGTTCTCAAAGCGATGATGGGTTTCAATTAATTCCTGACTGAGTCGATCCAACATCAGGCTCAACTGTACGGGATCGAGAAGGTTTTGGCGTCCTGGAGTCATCTTAGAGGGCGGGCCGCTGAGCGTGTGCTAAGATAGTATCAAAATGAGCCTTGCTCAAGGGAACAACCGACAAACGGGTATGGGTTAACAGGGGCAATCCAAGCAGGGCCGGGTCGCTTTTCATTTCCTGCAGGGTTACGGGCCGTTGGAGGGCTTGGAGGGGGCGGACCTTGACCGCTACCCAGGGCTCATTCGTGCCTGCGGTGGGGTCCGGAAAGGAGGCCGAATCGATCTCCATGATGCCTACCACTGCTTTTTGGGTCACGCTATGGTAAAAAAGCGCTTGATCGCCCTTTTGCATGGCTTTGAGATTCAGTTTGGCCTGGTGATTGCGAACCCCATCCCAGGTTCCTACCTTCTCCCTGCATAAATCATCCCACGCGTAGGTTTCGGGTTCCGATTTGAGTAACCAATAAGCCAAGGTGAGATTTTCAGGATTTTGAATCCTAAATTTAAGGCATAATCCGTGCCCATGCCTCGTTCAACCCCCAAGGAATCCGTGAACGCCCCCGATGCGGGCGGTCCAGGTGCCTTCTCGCAACGCATGAACCGCGCACGGCATTGGGTTGAACAGATGGAAAGGCAGACCGAGGACCTGGACCAGGCCATGGAGGCGTATCGTCAGGCCATGGAGGACTTGGACTGGTGCAGGGAATACCTGCGCAAGGCTCGTTTGCAAGTGGAGGCCTTGGTCAAAAGCCCGGATTAAAGGGGCAAAGAGGCCGGCTGAATATCTTGGACAAAGGCCAGCCACGATTCGGCGTATTTGCCTTTGAGAACCCGCGGGAATTTATTTTGACCGCCCATTTTGTTAAGGGTATTCATCCATTGCAGGGGCACTTCTTCGGAGAGGATAACAATTTCCATGATACGCAGGGCATGCCGTCTTTCCACATCGTAGTCGTCGTTCAAACCCCGAAGAATGGCATCCAGTTTGACTAGCAGGTCCACTTGCCTTTCCCGCGCTTGGGCGACTTGCTCCTTGGCCACCGACAGATACCAACGATGCCCGTAGCCACCGTTCGTTGACAGCCCCATGACGGCGCATTCTCCCAATGTAAGATCCTCATCATGAGCTAGTTTGAGCAATCCTTCGTTGATATTCTCCATCGAAAGATGCTCACCACACAGGCTCAAAAAATGTTTAATCCGGCCGGTGATTTTGATTTCGACATTTTGTAGACACTCAAAGCGAATCGTATCGCCAATCAAATATCGCCAGGCCCCGGAGCAGGTGGTAATCACTAGCGCGTAATCCTTGTGGGCCTCCACTCGATCAATGGGAATCGCTTGGGCCTGTGGTCGGACCTGTCCGTCCTCGTCAAAATGTTCTTCGTCAAAAGGAATGAATTCGTAATAAATTCCGTTGTTAAGACTTAGGCGCATGCCTTTGCGTTCCGGAGCAATCCGGGTATCGTAGGCCAGGAATCCTTCGGAGGCCAGATACGTCTCGATGTACGATAAGGGCCGGGCGCAAATCCTTTCAAAAGCGGGTAGGTAGGGGTCCATCGCCACGCCACCGTACGCAAAGACCTGCAGATTGGGCCAGATATCATGAATGGTCCGGACCCCGTGATGTTGAATAATTCGTTCAAACAGGAGTTGCATCCACGACGGGATCCCGGAGACCACCCAGATATCCCAATTTTTGGCCTGCAATGCAATTTCTTCAATTTTTTGGTCCCAATCTCGAATTCTTGAAATGCGATCGCCGGGTTTAAAAAAGGGGGTGAACCACAAAGGGATTTTGGAGGTGTTAATACCGCTGAGGTCACCGTAATAATAATGACCCGAGTGTTGGAGGTTGGCCGAACCTCCCAACATCATAATTCCTTTTTCAAAGAGTTCGCTAGGGAAATTAAAGCGGGACAAAACCAGCATCTGCTTGATCGACGTGCGACGCATGGATTTGATCATGTCCCCCGATACCGGAATGTATTTGCTGGCTGCCTCGGAGGTCCCGCTGCTCAGGGCGAAATACTTGATTTTGCCGGGCCAAGTAATGTTGGACTTGCCCTCGTGATAACGTTTCCACCAGCGGTCGTTGATGGCATTGTAATCATGAATAGGTAGGCGACGGCTAAACTCATCCAGCATGTGGCCGGAGTCCAAAATGGAAGAGAAACCGTAATAACGACCGATATCCGTCTGCCGGGCCTTGCGAAGCAAGCGGGCCAGGACCAACTTTTGTTGGAGTCTGGGGCTTAAGATATTGAATTGAAGGGCCTTCCCTGCTTGAAGGGTGCGTTTGAAGAGGGTCCCAAGCAGTGCCATCTTTTAGGGAGTTGTGGGGTCTGCTGTCCAGGATTCTGGATGGGTTCGCCAAGCCTCCAGGGAGGTGAGGGCATCCGATGAGAGGTAGCCCTGGTCAACGGCTGCCTCCAATAGGTCGGAAAAGGAGCAAAGGCTGATGGAACGAAAACCGGCCTCCTCAAAGCGCTGGTCGGCGATGGGAAAACCATACGTAAAAACACTCATAACACACAAAACATCCAGGCCCTCGCTGCGCAATGTTTCGGCCGCTTGCAGGGAACTCTGTCCGGTGGAAATTAAATCTTCGATAAGTACGGTTCGGGACCCTGGTTCGGCTCGGCCTTCAATGAGGCTGCGGGTACCGTGTTCCTTGGCTTTGGCGCGAACGTACGCAAAAGGCAGACCCAATTGTTCGGCCACCAGGACCCCTTGGGGAATGCCAGCGGTGGCTACTCCGGTGATCAAATCACAGCGGCCAAAGGAGGCCGTTATTCGATCGGCCAATTGCTGCCGGATGAAGGTTCGGTATTTAGGATAGGATAAGGTGACCCTATTATCGCAATAGATGGGCGATAACCAACCCGAGGCCCACCGAAACGGTTGGGAAGGTGAAAACTTCACAGCTTTGGTTTCTAACAATATCTTCGCAACGGCCAAAGCGGTTTCTTTCATTTCCATGCCCCAAAATTACTTGTTTTTTTGCCAGGACGTTCCTTTTGAACTTCGAAGCCCCCGACCCGGAGAGACCATTCAGTCGGTTGAAGAGGTCTGGAATGGGATCCAAGGCATCTTGCACGGCCAAGAAAAAACCAGCGAATCTCCTGGTTTTTGGGCTGTCCGCGATGTGGTTGCGGAAGATCAAGAAGGAATGTGGGCCGACTTGATGCAGCGATCTTGGTTGTTGGAGGCCGGTGGGGGGCTGATCTATAGTGAAAATCAGATGTTATGGATTCTTCGACATGGTCGATGGGATCTGCCCAAGGGCAAAGCCGAGCCCGGCGAAACCATGCTGGAAACGGCCATCCGGGAATGTGTTGAGGAATGTGGGTTGGTTGATTTGACATCTTTGGAGTCTTATAACAAATTGGAAACCAATCATTTGTACCTATACAAAGGCCGTGTCGCCTGGAAGCGGAGCCATTGGTTCACCATGACCTGTCCCATGGATCGCAATCAGCAGCTCCATCCCCAGATCGAAGAAGGCATTACCGAAGTCCGCTGGATGTCACCCGAGGAAGTGCAATCGGTCGCATTGCCAAGGACCTACCCTTCGGTCCGTAGCCTGCTGCTAGGGGCCGACCCGGGATACCTCAAAGGCTTGAGTCGGTTTTGAGGGCCGAGATACCCCTGGCGACAACAGCGGGTACCAAGGGCGCCGGATTGCCCCCGTGCAATACAATATCGCGGACCACGGAGGAAGAAACCGCTTGCAATCCTGGGTCGCAGACCAAAAAAAACGTCTCAACCCCAAAGAGATCCCGGTTTAATTGGGCAATGCTTTTTTCGCTCTCGAAATCAAGGGTGTTGCGCAGGCCCCGAACAATGAAGGAGGCTCCGATTTCCTGACAAAAACGAGCCGTCAAATCTTCGTAGGTCAGGACCTGAATGCGACTATCTCCAGCCAGCAATTCCTGCAACCATCGCAATCGGGTGGCCAAGTCAAAGAGGTATTTTTTGTCGCTATTGTGTCCAACGGCGACCACCATACGATCAAAATGCACGAGGGAACGCTGGATGAGGTCCAAATGCCCCAGGGTAATGGGGTCAAAGGACCCGGGAAACAAGGCGGTGCGAGGGCTCATGGCAGGAGAGTGGGGGCTGAGGGGAACTTCGATGCAGGTAGTAGGCCTCCTAATGGAAGGCTAGTTGTTTTCAAAAATACAAAAACGGCTGAGACCGTAGGTTAGTTCATGCTGTGCCTGGTGTCGAAGGCTAAAGCGTCGGTAGGTGATGGCATGCTCAACAACGAGCAATCCCCCAGAAGTCAGCAATCCCCCGTCCAAAATGCGCTCAACCAATCCCTCTTGGCGGGCATCCCCGTAGGGGGGGTCGGCCAAAATCAATCCAAAAGGCTGCCCTCCCAAGCTGGACAAGGAGAGGGGCCGGTCATTGGGCGTGAGGAGGTCCGCCTGCACGACGCTCCAACGCGGGTCGCTTGACCGATCGCGCAGGCCGTTCAGATGCCGAAGAGCCGCTGGATGCCGATCCACACTCATCAATCGACGGGCACCCCGGTTCAGACAGGCCAAACCCAGGCTACCTGTGCCCGCAAAAAGGTCCAGAACATCGGTTTCATTCCAATCCAATCGCGTATTCAAGTGATTGACCAGGCCCGATACAGCTTTGGCCGTTGTGGGCCGAACCACCCATTCGTTGGACTTGGCACCGAGGATGGGTTGTCTCCGGCCTTTTTCCTTCATTCGCAGGCCGCCTGCCATAGACGCAGGCCTTCTTGGAGGCATTCAAGACGGTCGATTGCACCGTCACTCGCCCCTTCGCTTCCCACCGCTATAACTTGTTCAAATGCGCCCTCCAAGGCGGCGCGCAATTCGGGGTCCTCGGTGATTGGGCCCGCAAAATGCAAAACGCTCGCCCCGTGTTCTTCTTTTTGACGCAGCAGGTGAAAGAGGATGTCATGCGGATGGCTGATGAGGTAGCGGCCGTGATGGCAAAGTTTATGAGGTTCCATGACCCAGATGGAGGCATCCCGCTGACCGATGAGCAGGGCGATATGACGGCTTTTGGAATCCGATGCAGCGATTCGATGCTGCCAAAAAGCCGTCCATAACGCCGAGGAACTGTACACGGGGCCCAAGGTTGGGTTTTTGGCCAAAGCCTGGTGCCAGGGTTGGGGCAAGGCAAAGATTTGAACAGCCTGAAAGGCCGGCCACGCCTGCCAGCCAAGTTCCTCCCCACCGAGTGGACCGCAAACCGATTCAAAGAGGGGCAGCAGACCCGATATACGTTCAGGGTCCTGGATCAAGCCTTTGCGTCCGCTTCCCCAACCCCATTCCGAAACCAAACCGAGGGGCATCCAGGTACTGCGAGAAAAATCCGCGACCCAAGCCTCCCAAGAGGGAACTTGTTGAATCAAAGCATTGAAGTAGGCCAAGGCCTGATCAGGGCGGGTGGTATCCCGTTCTAGGAGCAACTCTTCGGTTTCTGAGGACCGATAAGCGCGTAGTGATTCAGGTAGAAGGAGACCCTGTGGGGGTAACTCCAAACGTTGCCAAGGGGGACCGGCGTACAATTCGTCATCCAGCTCCAGTAAGCAGGGATTCGGAAAGGTTTGAAGGTGTTCCGCCAACCAAAAAGGGCTTATTCCCAGTTACCGCTCAAATTCGCGTCGACCATGGAGCCGACCCGGAGGACTTTGCGGGTGTCGAAGGGAGCTGAATCTTCCACCTCAAAAACGTTGAGCTCCAGATTGCTTTTTTTGACTTTGCCGGCCCGCAGGATGAATCGTGCCGTATCGGCATAGGGAACATAAGGCAAGGAGTCAATGGGGTAGTTTTTGAAAAGAGAATCAGCCACCGAAATCAAGAGAGTCTCGTAGCGGATTCCTCGACGGATATCCGCCGAATCATCGGGGTTACCGATGACTTTGGTGATTTTCATTTTCCCGTTCTTGGTGTATTGAAGGAGTTTTTCCCAGGTATCGGCAAACTCGCCGTTGTTTTCCCGGTAGGTCACTTGGGCCGTACGGATTTGCTTGAGGCGTTCAATAACGGCTGCATAGCGGCGGTCCCGCTCCTTTTCGAAACGCAAAGGTTTGGCCACGGTTTCGATGGTTTCGTAGGTGAGCCAAACAATCAGACCCAGGAGAACGAGTTTGAGGATGTTTTGGAGATTCATAAAGCGGATTTGCCCTGCAATATTACCAACAACCCCTTGAATTAGGGTTTGCCCTCGTGTAAACATTTTGCCCCCCATGGTGTTGGTATTTTGGAAATGGACCGTTTTTCGATCAAAGACATGGAGGCCCTCACAGGCATCAAGGCCGCTACCCTGCGGATGTGGGAGACCAGGTACAACCTGGTGGAGCCCAAACGCAGCACCACCAACATTCGCTACTACGATCAAGACGACCTTCGCAAGCTTCTCGGAGTAGCCGCCTTGATGCGCCAAGGCGCCAAAATTTCCCACCTGGCCAAAATGAGCCCGGAGGACTTGCATCAGGCTGTTTTGCATCAGGAACTGGGTCCCCTGCCCTTGGATGAACGGCTAGAGGCCCTCACCTTGGCCATGATTAGCCTGGACGAACCGGCCTTTCAAAGGCTCCTAACCCGGGCGTTTGATCAATGCGGGGTCGAAGAGGCCATGATGGATTTGATTTTTCCTTTCTTCCGACGCATTGGAATTCTTTGGCAAACGGGGTCCATCAATCCGGCCCACGAGCATTTTATTACCAATATCATCCGCCAAAAATTAATTGTGGCCATTGATCGATTGGCTGAACAGGCCGGTCCCGGCCCATCAGCAGGCCCAAGCCGGAGCGCACGGCGCTACCTGTTGTACCTCCCCGAAGGCGAGTTCCATGAATTGGGTTTGCTTTTTGCGTCTTTTCTCCTCAAGGCCCGCGGTCAGCAAGTGGCCTATATTGGGGCGAATGTGCCTTACCCGGATTTGTTTGTGCTGGATCAGCAATACCGGCCTGATTTCACCCTTTTTTCGATGACATCCTCTTTGGCCCAGGATTCGGTGGCTGATTATTTGGCCAGAATCAGGCAGGATTTTCCCCGTTGCACCCACCTCGTAACCGGGCCCTTGGCCGTGCTTGCCGAAGGCCAGGTCCGCTGGGAAAGCCCCCTGGTTCTTGTCAAGGATTTCAAGGAACTGATTGAGCGGGTGGAAGCCTATGCCGCCGGGATGTCGGTGGCCATCTAACAATAACTTCGCTCCTTCGAAGATGGAAATGGT
>CAIOCC010000105.1 GCA_903856555.1 uncultured Bacteroidota bacterium | reverse complement strand
CTGGTCAGCGGGTCATCCCCGCATTGTTTCCCAACGCCCAGCTTTTGCATTGCAGCCACAACCCCGGCTTTGACGGCCAGGCACCCGAGCCCATTGCCCGTAATTTGACCGAGCTTTCGGAACGAATGGCCAGCGACCCCTCTCTTGAGATCGGTCTTGCCGTGGATGGGGATGCGGACCGTATTGGCTTGTTGAATGCCTCGGGAGACTTTGTGGACTCCCATCATATTTTGATGCTTCTGGTGGCCTACTTGGCCGGTGTTCAAGGCAAAAAAGGAGATGTGGTGGTTTCCTTTTCCGTGAGCCCCCGCATGGAGCGTTTGTGCCGACATTTTGGTCTCAACCTGGTGGTGACCCCCATTGGATTCAAATACATCTGTGAAATCATGACCCAAGGGGGCGTTTTGGTCGGTGGTGAGGAATCAGGGGGAATCGCCATCGATGGATACATCCCCGAAAGGGACGGCCTTTGGATTGGTCTCACCTTGATGGAATACATGGCCAAGTCGGGCAAGACGTTGGAATCCCTGATCGAGGAAGTCTATTCGGTTTCTGGACCTTTCTTTTACGATCGTTGGGATTTGCATATCGAAAACGACCACAAAGCCCGTGTCATGGAGGCCTTGGCCGCCGGGGCCTATCCTGCCTTTGGTCCTTACACAGTCCAACGAATGGAAACCGTCGATGGCTACAAATGCTGGTTAACCGATGACGAGTGGGTCATGTTTCGCGCATCGGGCACGGAGCCGGTCCTGAGGATTTACGCCGAATCCAATTCCCGTTCCGAAACCGAAGCGATTCTCAAAGCAGCCCAATCCACCCTTTACGGGGTGTAACTTTGAAGCGGTTGCGCGTTCCACCGCTGGCATTTTGGTGCTAGAGGAAAGTCCGGACAACGCAGAGCGCCAGGCTTTGGAAACAAAGACCGGGGGAACCCGGTAGAAAGTGCCACAGAAAAGAACCGGCCGCAAGGCCAAGGGTGAAAACGTGAGGTAAGAGCTCACGCGCTCCGATGGAGACATCGGTTTGGGGTAAACCTCCTGGGTTGCAAGGCCGTGTATACCGGGGCAGCGTTGCTCGCGCGTTCCCGGGGGGTAGGCCGCTCAGATAAATGGTGGAAATGCCGCAAGGCATACAGAATCTGGCTTACAGCGCAACCTTTTTTTTGTTTTCGAAGCGAACAACCCGCCGGTTGTTCACTAAATTAGACATTCCAATGCGTATTCTGGTTGTTGACGACGAGGCCCCCATCCGGGATAGCCTCCAGGAAATCCTTGAAAGCGAGGGTTTTGAGGTCGGATTGGCCGGGGATGGACTACAGGCTCTCCAAATCCTAACCGATACCGAATTCGACCTGGTCCTGAGTGATATCAAAATGCCTCGCATGGATGGGATGGAACTGTTAACCCATTTGGCCAAGAATTTTCCCCAATTACCGGTCGTTATGATTTCGGCCCACGGAACGGTTCAAACCGCGGTGGAAGCCACCAAACTGGGGGCCTTTGATTTTATCACCAAACCACTGGACCTGGATCGATTGCTCATCACGCTACGCAATGCTTTGCAGGTCCGTACGCTAAAGCAAGAGGCGCTCTCCTGGTCCAACGACGATACCGACCCAGTGGAACTCCAAGGACGCTCCCCTGCCCTGATCAGCCTCAAAGAAACCCTTCAAAGGGTGGCCCCCACCGAAGTCCGTATCCTCATTTCCGGTCAAGCCGGCACAGGAAAGGAGTGGATTGCTCGCTTTATCCACCGCCTAAGTCCGCGCAAAAACGGGCCTTTTGTTTCCCTCAATTGCGCCACCATACCCGCGGATAGTTTGGAATACAGACTTTTTGGTCGCAGCGATGAACAGGGTGCGGATGCTATCCACCGAGGCACCTTTAATCAGGCGACGGGAGGCACCCTCTTTTTGGATGAAATCGCCGACCTCCCGGGGCCTGCCCAACTCACCTTGGTTCGGGTTTTGGAATCCATGGGCAATACCGGAGGAAATACCCGCAATGGGGTTCGGATCTTGGCAGGTAGCCAAAAAGACCTTATTCAGCTCATCGAGCAGGGGCAGTTCCGTTTGGACTTGTATCATTTGTTAAGCGTGATATTGGTCCATCTGCCTTCGTTAAGCCAGCGACGGGAAGACATCCCTATGCTGGCAGGAATTTACCTAAACCAAATCTGCCGTCAGTACCAACTCCCTCCCCGTTCCTGGGATTCCGATGCATTGCGGGCCCTGCAGGCCATGCCGTGGACAGGAAACCTTCGGGAACTCAAAAACGCGGTCGAACGCCTGGCCCTTTTGGGTGGATCTCCCATAACCACGGCCGATATCGACCTATACCTACGACCCGCGACCCCAACCGTCGATAAGGGTTCAACCGCGGCAAACCATTCGAACGGCACAACGCTTGAAACAATGCTCCAAGAAGATAGCTTTCAGCGCTTTAAGGAACAGGCCGAGAAACTCTTTGTGGAACGGAAATTGGAGGAACATGGCTGGAACATTGCCAAAACAGCCGAAAACATGGGCATACAGCGTTCGCACTTGTACAACAAGATTGAACGCTTTGGGTTGAGCAAACCCAAAAACCGCTCTTAGCGTTTCGCCCTTAGCGAATCACACGAATCGTTCCGGAGTACGAAACGATGTTATCGTCATCCCGGACCTTGAGCAGGTAATAGTAGTTACCGGATTCCAGACCTGGGGCATCCCAATCGTTTTGGTAATCATCGGAATGATAGACGGTTTGACCCCAGCGATTGAAGATTGTAAACGCCGAGCCGGGATAGAGGTAGAGATACTTGATACGAACCTTGTCGTTGATATCGTCCCCGTTGGGTGTTATCACATTGGGCACCACGACTTCTTTGAACGGCACCCCAAATTCGAGAACGTTGGAATACGAGCGGAAAACGGCATCCGGGCGCATGGTGTACAATCGAAGTTTGTAGGAGCCTCTCTTGAGCGGTTTGCGCAGGGTCCAGACCGTATCGGCAATCATGGAATCCCGCAAGACCCAACCAAATTCAGGT
>CAIOCC010000104.1 GCA_903856555.1 uncultured Bacteroidota bacterium | reverse complement strand
GTGCAACCCGATACCATTCAGTCCTTTGGCTTGTTTAGGGTCATGAACGGTGGCATCAACCGGGTATCCGAGATTCAGGAAACCCCGGTCGTTGGAGGCCGTTCCATCTTTGCCGATGTCGTTTTGGACAGCATGCAATTGCGTGGACGCATTATGTCCACCTTGGATCCTTCGGATTATGGTCGCATTATTTTCCAAGATGGGGTTGGTCCATGGACCGGGATTACCCTGCGTCCTGATAACAACGGGTCCACCGATATTGATACGCGGCTTCGTGGGGACAGTATTTGGATCAAAAAAGCGTTGGTGGTGGAGGATTTTGGGATAACGACCTTGGAGGTATTGGACTACGCTTACATTGCTCCTGGCCAGCCCTACCAAGCCTTTAGGGTGCCCATTGATTCTGTTATTGCGCGCCGTTACAATTACACCGAGCCACACGAATCTTCCCTCTTGATTTTTGATTCGGTTTTTGTGGTGAACCAAAACCCGGATGCGCCCTCCAATTTTGGGGAATTCAGCATCTATCCGGACTCAGCGCAGGCCAGTGGTTTGAGGGTTCGGGGTGGCGTTACCTTGTCCAGTTTGGATTTGGGCCAGAACTTCAACACGGATTCCCTGACATTCCGTCAGCGTTTGAACTTTATCCAAGGCATTTTGACCTTTAATTTCAGTAACTGGAAATTACAGCCTCGGAATCGCAGCGATGTATACGGCTTTGGGACTTCCACCGGGACATCGGTGCGTCCCTTGGGGCGTTGGGAAGAATCAGCCCTCAAAGCGTATCCCAACCCAGCTGCTGACCAATTGTACCTGGAAATTCCGTTGAAAAACGCCGGCGATGTGCGGATTCGGGTCATGGATGCCAGCGGAAGGACGGTTTGGTCCGATCAAAGGGTCTTGGAACCGGGTCTGGCGCCCATTAAACTGGAAACCGGGACCTGGAACCGGGGGATGTACCTCCTCGAAGTCTTGCACAAAGACGGATTGGGTACGGCCCGGGTGCTGATCAGTCGTCCTTAACAGGTCTTAGCCCCTTCAAAGGAGGGGAGCGGATGCACCTATTTGAGGGAGGATAAAACCCCTTGGCACGGATTTTGTTCCTAATTTTGTCTAAACCCCTCCAAATGGACGCCAAATTCTCTCCCAAGGTCAAGGATGTTATTGCCTTTAGCCGCGAGGAAGCGGTGCGTCTTGGCCACGATTATATCGATGCCTGTCACTTGCTCTTGGGTTTGATCCGGGAAGGGGACGGGCAGGCCATCAAGACCTTGCGTAACCTAGGCGTCCCCCTTGACAAGCTCAAAGCGGCCGTCGAAGACTCCATGCGCAACAGCGTGGAGAAATCCGGATTGCAGGCCGATCAGATCCCTCTCACCAAACAGGCCGAGAAAATCCTTAAAATCACTTTTCTGGAGGCCAAGATTTTCAAGAGCGAATTGATAGGAACTGTTCATCTATTGTTGTCCATTCTTCGTGAAGAAGACTGCCTTGCCAACCGGGTTTTAGAAAAATTTGATGTCACCTATGACCTGGTAAAGGAAGAAATCGATGCGATGATTGAAGGTCGGGAACGAAGTGAACCACCGCCCACAACCCGGGCTTCGTACGAAGACGCCTATGGAGAGGATGAGAAAAAGGCAGCCGGTGATCTTCCCCGTAAGCCGGCCAATCCCAAAAGCAAGACCCCGGTCCTGGATAATTTTGGGCGGGATCTGTCGCAGTTGGCCGAAGAAGGCCGTTTGGACCCCATCATCGGTAGAGATGCTGAAATTGAGAGGGTTTCTCAGATTCTCAGTCGCCGCAAAAAAAACAACCCCATCTTGATTGGAGAACCGGGGGTCGGTAAAACGGCCATTGCCGAAGGTTTGGCCCTGCGAATTCATCAAAAAAAGGTCTCCCGGATTTTGTTTGATAAGCGAATTGTTACACTGGACTTATCCTCCTTGGTGGCCGGTACCAAATACCGAGGTCAGTTTGAGGAAAGGATGAAGGCCGTGATGAACGAGCTGGAGAAATCCCCCGATGTGATCCTATTTATTGACGAGATTCATACCATGGTAGGAGCGGGCGGTGCATCGGGTTCGCTGGATGCCAGCAATATGTTCAAGCCGGCCTTGTCCCGTGGGGAGATTCAATGCATCGGGGCCACGACCTTGAATGAATACCGGCAGTTTATCGAAAAGGACGGGGCTTTGGATCGACGATTCCAAAAAGTCATGGTGGATCCTCCATCGCCAGAAGAGACCTTCCAAATTCTTAACAACATTCGACAGAAATACGAAGACCATCACCAAGTGGTCTACACCGAAGAGGCCATCAGCGCTTGTGTTAAGTTAACCGATCGGTACATTACCGACCGTTTTCTGCCAGACAAGGCGATTGATGCCATGGATGAAGCAGGTGCCCGGGTTCATATCGGCAACATCCGCGTGCCAGAAGACGTGACTCGTCTGGAGGCTGCGATCGAAGAAATTCGGGAGCAAAAAAACAAGGTCGTCAAGAGTCAGCGTTACGAAGAAGCTGCCAAGCTTCGGGATAACGAAAAGCGTGTCCTGGAAGAATTGGAGCAGGCCAAGCAACGTTGGGAAGAAGAATCCCGCAAAAGCCGCTTTACGGTCACAGAGGATCATATCGCCGAGGTGGTGGCCATGATGTCAGGGGTTCCTGTGAAAAGGATCGCCCAAACCGAAGCCGAGCGCATTGGACGAATGGCCTCTGAGCTCAAGCAGCGCGTCATCGGACAAGATCGTGCGGTGGAGGCGGTTAGTAAAGCGATTCTGCGGACCAGGGCCGGGCTCAAGGATCCCCGCAAACCCATGGGTTCCTTTATCTTTCTAGGGCCAACCGGGGTTGGCAAGACCGAATTGGCCAAGGAATTGGCTCGCTTCCTCTTTGATACCGAAGATGCGCTGATCCGTATTGACATGAGTGAGTACATGGAAAAATTCGCCGTATCTCGACTCGTTGGTGCCCCTCCGGGCTATGTGGGTTACGAAGAAGGGGGTCAGCTTACCGAGAAAGTCCGTCGCAAGCCCTATTCCGTTATTCTGCTGGACGAAGTTGAGAAAGCGCATCCGGATATTTTCAATCTGTTGTTGCAAGTTTTGGATGATGGCCAATTGACCGACGGAATGGGTCGCAAGGTGGATTTCAAAAACACCCTCATCATCTTGACCTCGAACATTGGTTCCAGGCAGCTCAAAGATTTTGGCACCGGGGTTGGTTTTACCACGCCCAGCAAGGTTGAAGCCAAAGACAAAGAGAGCAATTCGGTCATTCAGGGTGCTCTGAAGAAAACCTTTTCTCCGGAATTCCTGAACCGAATTGACGATGTCATCGTCTTTAATTCGTTGGACCGGGAAGAATTGTCCAAGATTATCCATTTGACTTTGGGTTCAGTGCTGAAGCGGATTCAAGACCTGGGTTATCAGGTTGAATTGGCTCCTTCGGCCTTGGATTTGTTAGCCGAAAAAGGCTACGACCCTCAGTTTGGAGCCAGGCCCCTCAAACGAGCCATTCAGAAATACGTCGAGGATGTGGTGGCGGAACAAATGATTAGTGGTCAACTCCAACCGGGTTCTACCCTCAAGTTGGAGGCGGATTCCGAAGGTCAAATGCAGGTGACCGTGGTGGATCCTACACCTCCACCTCGTCCTTCTCGCAAAAGCAAAAGTACCCCCCCTTCCGGGGAGCAGGAATGAGGTCGAACGGGCTTGTTTCTTTTGCGGACGATGCGCAGGCGGTTCACCTTTTGCCGCTGACGTATACCATGCCCCCCGAGGAAATCAGGGTGGGTATCCTGACCTTGGCCCACAAATGGGCGATGGCATGGAACCGACGTTCCTTGGCTTTGACCGTGAACTCTCGGCTATTGCCCGATCCAAAGTTGTTAGAAACGATCGAAGGCCTTCGCGATGGTCAGGGCTTGAGCTATCAGGATCGTCCTTTGTTGAGGGTTCATCGCCCAGGGGAGGAAGATGCCGGCGTTTTGGATGCAGCAGGGGTTGAATGGCTTCCTTGGGTCCATGAAACCAACTTGCTCGATTATCCTGAAGATATTTTTTTGAAAAACGGTCGTGAAATCAAAGCCGATTTAGCCAGAATGCAAGAAGCCGGCGGGGAATGGGCCTGGCCATCTTGGGAGGAGCGCGCGGATTGCGATCCTCATACGGTGGTCTACCAACCCGATCAAGTTTGGGTGCACCCGACAGCCAAAGTCAAGGCGGCGGTATTGGATGCCACCGATGGACCCATTTGGGTGGGTGCCCACGCTGAAATCATGCCCGGGACCCTCGTCAAAGGCCCGATGGCTTTGGGTGAACACGCGACCCTCAAAATGGGGGCCAAAATTTACGGTGATACGACGGTAGGGCCTTATTGCAAGGTGGGGGGGGAAGTCAGCAACTCGGTTTTGCATTCCTATTCCAACAAAGGGCACGATGGCTTTATGGGTAATTCCGTGATCGGCCGTTGGTGCAATTGGGGTGCCGACACCAACAATTCCAACCTCAAAAACAACTACGAGCCTGTCAAACTTTGGGACATCGCGACCTCTCGCTTTCGGAGTACCGGGCTGACATTTTGCGGCCTGGTGATGGCGGATCATGCCAAATGCGGAATCAATACCATGTTCAATACCGGCACCGTGATTGGGGTGGGGGCCAATGTTTTTGGAGGCGGTTTCGTCCGGCCTTTCGTGCCCTGTTTTGGATGGGGTGGTATTCACGGCATGGAGACTTTTCGATTTGATAAATTTTGTGAAACCACCGAACGGGTGATGCAACGCCGATCCATCGCTTTGGATGAAACAGAAAAGCAAAAGCTGAAGGAAGTTTTTGAACAAAGTGCCTACCAGCGAACCTGGGAAAAGTGAGTTATTGAATGATGCTATGATGAATCAACGAACGCCCCTTGTTTTGGGCAATTGGAAAATGAACACCTTGCCCGAAGAGGGTCGACTCCTGGCTCGTCAGATGGCGCCAACCATCAAGGACGGCCTCCACCGAAGGGTGGACTGGGGGCTGGCCGTGCCCCTGACTCACTTGGGCCTCATGGCAACCGAATTGAGGGGTCATGCTTTGATGGGTGCTCAGGACTGTTCCATGCACGAACGCGGAGCCTATACCGGTGAAGTTTCGGCGGCCATGCTTTCGGCCTCCGGTTGTGATTTTGCTTTGGTTGGGCACAGCGAACGCCGCCAATACCACGGCGAAACGTCGATACAGGCTGGCTTGAAAATCCGCCGCCTCCAAGAGCAGGGCATGATGGCCGTTTACTGCGTGGGCGAATCCCTTGAACAACGCCAAAGCGGAGATTACGCGACTGTTCTCCAAACCCAACTCCACGAAGGTCTTCAAGGGGAGGGTTTGTCCTTGGATTCTTCGGCCCTGGTCCTGGCTTACGAACCGGTTTGGGCCATCGGCACGGGTTTGACCGCCTCCCCTGAGCAGGCTAACGAGGTGCATGCCTTGATCCGCGATTGGTTGTTACGGAATCGAGGACCCGAAGCCGCTGCCGCGGTACGCATTCTTTACGGCGGTTCGGTAAACGCATCCAACGCAGCGGATTTGTTGGCCGGTCCCGATGTGGACGGAGCCTTGGTTGGCGGTGCGTCCTTGCAGATCCGGGCCTTTGCCGATATTGTGTTATCCGCTTCTTGAGGATGCAGCCTTTCTTGGTATGGCGTATCCGGGTTAACTCCGAGGAACAAGCGGAAGCCTTGGCTTCCGAAATGGCCGAGTGGGGTTACGATTCTTTTCAAATGCTCGAACCAACCCTTGAGGGAACGGACACGGCCCCACAGGGTTGGACATTGGAGGCCTACGGGCGTCAGGGCCAGGTTCGCGAAGGATGCCAGGAATGGCTTCTGGAACAGTTTCCGGACTGGATTCTAGGCATCGAAGAACCCCATGCCCTCGAAGAAGTGAATTGGAACAAGGAATGGGAATCCCGTTTTGAGCCTGTATTGTTAGGAAGGCATTTTGGAATCCGCGCCCCCTTTCATGAACCGTTGGAGAATGTAGCGCACGAATTAATCGTGATGCCTCGTATGTCTTTTGGTACAGGGCATCATCCCACCACCATGATGATGTGTTGGTGGTTGCTGGGAGCTCCTGCCTTGGAGGGTGTTCCGGGCGAACCGGTTCAAACCCGGCGTTGGGATGGCCTTAACAAGACTCCTTTTTTGCCGGTGGGCCTTCGGGTCTTGGACATGGGTTGTGGGACGGGAATTTTGGGAATCTTGGCGAAGCGCCTGGGGGCCGAATGGGTCTGGGGGATGGATATCGAAGAAGGTTCGGCCGCCAATGCCGCCGAAAATGCGGAGCGCAACGGGGTGGAGGGCCTTTGGCAGCAAGGTGATGCCGAAACCTTGGCGCTGTCCAAAGAAGCCAAAGTCGATTTGATTTTGGCCAATATCAATCGTAACATTTTGTTGGAAGACATGCACCTGTATGTCCAAAGGCTCAAGGAAGGGGGGCAATTGTGGCTAAGTGGCTTTTATGCCGAAGATACCGGGGTCCTTTTGGAGCGGGCCGCCGCCTTGGGTTTGGAGCCCATGGCGCAGGCTGAGATGAACCGATGGACCACGCTGTTGTTGGTCCAAAGTGGCCAGAGGGAAGGCTTATGATTCAATCGCCGCTCACCCGCGAAAAAGAGCAATCGCTTCCGGTTTTGCTTGAGCAAGAGGACGAAGGCGAAAAACTAGTTCTTTACAACGACGATATCAACACCTTTGATCATGTAATTCGCTGTCTGATGCACTATTGCCAACACGAGGCGGAGCAAGCCGAGCAATGCGCTTGGATTGTGCACCTCAAAGGGCGTTGCACCGTCAAACAAGGAACCTATGCCGAGTTGTTGCCGGTCCAAACCGCTCTCTGCGATCAAGGCCTGAGCGCAGCCATCGAAGGATAAGGCGCTTAAGACGTGGGCAGGGGTGGATAGTAGCCGGGTTCGGCACGGGACATCAAGCCCCAAACCGCCTCGACCACATCATCGACCGATGGTTTGCTGAAATAGTCCCCGTCCGATCCGTAAGCCGGTCGATGAGCTTGGGCCGTCAAAGTGACCGGCGCCCAGTCCAACAACGAAAATCCGTTTTGGACTTCCAGGATTTGTTGTAACAAATAAGACGATGCACCCCCGGGTACATCTTCGTCCAAAATGAGGAGGCGGGATGTTTTGCGGAGGGATTGAGCGCAAAGCCCGGTCACATCAAAGGGAAGGAGACTTTGGGCATCCACCACCTCGATCGATAGGCCCATGTTTTGAAGCAAGTCGGCGGCTTCCATGGCTATGCGGCAACAAGATCCGTAGGTTACCAAGGTGAGGTCGCTTCCTTCCCGAAGGATTTCGGCGTGACCTGGAACCACCCGAAATTCGTGGAGGTTATCGGGACGTTTTTCTTTGAGTCGGTAGCCGTTGAGGCATTCCACCACCAAGGCCGGTTCATCGCAATGCATCAGGGTATTGTAAAATCCGGCCGCCTGGACCATGTTTCGGGGTACCAAAACCAGCATACCCCGGAGCGAATGCAGAATCATCCCCATGGGCGAGCCGGAATGCCAGATCCCCTCCAAGCGATGCCCCCTGGTTCGTACAATGAGTGGGGCTTTTTGGCCACCCGCGCTGCGGTATTGCAGGGTGGCAGCATCATCACTCAGAATTTGAAGGGCAAAAAGCAGGTAATCCAGGTATTGAATTTCGACCAAGGGGCGAAGGCCCCTCATGGCGGCTCCCAATCCTTGACCCACGATGCTCATTTCACGGATGCCCGTATCGGTCACCCGGGATTCCCCGTGTTTTTCTTGAAGCCCCGCAAAACCCTGATTGACATCGCCAATTTTGCCGACATCCTCGCCGAGTGCAAAGAAAGTCGGTTCGTTGGCCAGCCAATAATCAAAGCATTGGTTCAAAACCTCAAATCCATTGAGCTCCGGGGAGCTTTCGGAAAAGCGGGCCGGGACGGGGTTCAGGTGGTTGATCGAAGAAGACGAAAGGCTGTGCAGACCCCGATTGTAGAACACATGATGCATGCTCTCCATGCGGCTGCGCAAATTCAGCAAATTTTTGGAGGCATCCCGAATACCGGGGTTGTCGTGGTGATGAAGGTTGTTTTGGTGAGCGACCCAAAGACTGCGTCGCAGGGCCTGCATCAAGTCCCGCCGCAAGGGTTCGCGTTCGGTCTGTAGGTTGTTGATAAGGGGCTGCAAGGAGGATAGGGCCGGGGAGGACACTTGGCTGAGTGCCAAGGCCAAGGCTTGCAGCCCTTGGTTCACCTCATCGTACCAAGGGGTGATGCTTTGACGAAAGGCTTGGTAGGCCCTGGTTTGGGCTTCTTTGGCTTCGGCAGCTGCTTCGGCCTCGATTTGATCCAGGAGGGCCTCGTCGGCCCATTCTTGTTCCAGCAACCAAGAACGCATGCGGACGAGTCCATCGTTTTCTTTTTCCCACTGCAGACGTTCGGGGCTTTTGTAACGCTCATGGGATCCGGAGGTGCTATGGCCTTGAGGCTGGGTTAGTTCCGTAACATGAAACAAAACCGGCATATGATCTTCGCGGCATGCATCCGCCGCCTTCAAGTAAAGCGCGCAGAGGCGGGGGTAATCCCAACCCGGGCAGGTATAAAAGCGGAAGCCTTTGCCGTCCGGCCCGGTTCGAAATCCTTGCAGCAGGGAGCCGATGTTTTCTTTGGTAGTTTGGTAGGCGGCAGGAACCGAAATTCCATAGGCATCGTCCCAAATAGATACCATCATCGGAACCTGCAAAACCCCGGCGGCGTTGATGGTTTCCCAAAAATGCCCTTCGCTGGTCGAGGCATTCCCAATGGTCACAAAAGAAATTTCGTTCCCGTTAACGCTGAACGGGGACTGCGATGCTTGTTCCGTATGCTGACGATACCATTTGGAGGCAAAGGCGATTCCAAGGCCCCGACCCATCTGGCCCCCTGTCGGAGAAATATCCGCCGTGGATTGGGGACCCTGGGTTAGGTCCACAAATTCACCCGATGAGTCCAACCACCGGGTGGCAAAATGCCCGTTCATGGAACGTCCCCCGGAGGCGGGTTCGTGTTCCAGGCTGGGATGCGCATACAATTGGGCAAAAAAGGCGTCCAAGGTGGTCATCCCCGTGGCTAACATAAAGGTTTGATCTCGGTAATAGCCGGTCCGGATATCCCCCGCTTTGAAGGCTTTGGCCATGGCCAATTGAGGAAGCTCTTTGCCATCCCCAAAAATCCCAAATTTGGCCTTCCCCGTGAGGACTTCTTTGCGGCCCAAAAGGCTGGCGTGGCGGCTCAGCCATCCCAAGCGGTAATCGGCCAGTATTTCGCCGATGAGCTCCTCCTGATCAAGATGGGTGGAGGAAGGGGAGGTGAGGGCGAGGTCCGGTTGGTTCATGAGGAGGGGGGCGTTGAGTGAAGACGCCGGATTCAAGTCGATGCAAAGATAATTCAAGACAATTTTAGGCAGACTTTGCGTTGATTATGAGTCTGTCTCTTTATTTTTGAACCTTAATCAAACATCCCACCTATGAAAACCTTTTTTTCGTTCCTGTTGACCTTGGCCTTTGCCCTCCCCGTTTTGGCTCAGACCGAAACCAAAGACAAGCCCGCCATCAAGTTCAAATCCGAAAACCACGATTTTGGCAAGATTAAGGAAGGCGTTCAAGCCACCCACGAATTTGAATTTGTGAACACCGGCAAAGGAGCTCTCATTATTTCTAATGTGGCGGCCTCTTGCGGTTGCACAACCCCCGATTGGACCCGCGAGCCCATCGCCCCCGGCAAAACCGGCAAAATCAAAGCGGTTTACAATTCCCAAGGCCGTCCCGGTCAGTTCACCAAGCAAGTGACCGTGACTTCCAACGCAGCGGAAGCCACCAAGGTGCTGACCATCTCAGGTCTGGTTGAGAAAGTGGAGCCCGGTGTTCCCGAAACCAAGCCTGCGGCCAGCCCCGTGACCAAACCCTAAAGAGAGACCCCGTTTTCGGGGAATCTCTCCAAATCACCTCCAAAACCCGTGTACATTTGCACGGGTTTTTTTTATGCCAAAAATTTCAGACCGCGGGCTACGTATGCCTGCATCGCCGATACGTCGGCTTGTTCCTTACGCCGAAGCTGCCAAAAGCAGTGGGACCGTGGTTTATCATCTCAACATCGGGCAGCCTGATATTGCGACCGCTCCTGCTTTTTGGGACGGTATTGCGGGTTATCGTGAAAAGGTCCTCTCCTACTCTCATTCGGCTGGATTGGCGTCTTATCGCCAGGCTTACGCTCAGCAGCTGAACCAAAAGGGTTACGGACTGAGTGCCGACGATGTTTTGATCAGCACCGGTGGTTCCGAGGCTTTGGTGATGGCCATGATGGCCTGCTTTGACCCTGGGGATGAAATTCTAATCCCGGAACCCTTCTACGCTAATTACAACGGATTTGCGGCCATGGGTGGGGTTGTTCTGCGGCCTTTTACCACGTTGATCGAGGAAAATTTTGCCTTGCCCGCCGTCGAAGATCTGGCCGGGGCCGTGGGACCAAGAACCCGGGCCATCATGATCTGCAACCCCAACAATCCGACCGGGACCCTGTACACCCGTCAGGAATTGGCAGGGCTGGCCGCCTTGGCCAAAGCCCATGATTTGTTTTTGATTGCGGACGAGGTTTACCGAGAATTTGTTTACGATGGTCTCGAACACGATTCGATCTTGAGTCTGGAGGGGATGGAAGAACATGCCGTGGTGGTCGAAAGCACCTCCAAAATGTACAGCGCCTGCGGTGCCCGCATTGGCGCTTTGATCACCCGCAACCGGGAATTGATGGGGACGGTTCTCAAATACGCGCAGGCTCGGCTCAGTCCGCCCACCCTGGATCAGGCCGGGGCTCTTTCGGCCTTGCTGCATACCGGTCGTGATTATTTTGACGGCGTACGCTCCGAATACGTTGCCCGCCGTAACACCATGGTCCAAGCCCTCAATGCCCTACCAGGGGTTCAATGCCCTCTGCCTGGAGGGGCCTTTTATGCGGTAGCCCGTCTGCCCATTGACGATAGCGATGCGTTTTGTCAATGGATGCTGGAGCATCACCGTCACGAAGGTGCCACGGTGATGATGGCTCCGGCCACCGGTTTCTATGCCACCCCCGGCTTGGGCAAGCAAGAGGTCCGCTTGGCCTATGTGTTGGACCAGGAAAGTTTGGTGCGCGCCATGGATTGCCTCGCGACCGGCCTAGAGGCCTACAATGCCCGCGGCTAAATCGGCCTAGGCGGCCTAGGTTCTCGAGGGCTATTTTTCCTCGGACCATTCACGCCTCAAAGCGTCCAGGTCCCTTTCCAGAACCTTGCACTCTTCCGCCGAGGTTCCGTCGTACAGTCCCCGAATACGCCCCTTGGGATCCAATAACAAAAATTGGCCCGAATGCAAAAATCCCCCCGGCGCGGTCGAATCCACCCCGGCGCTTAGCAGGTAATATTGTTCGGCCAAGCGATGGATTTGGCTTTCGTCCCCCCTCAAAAAAAGCCAGTCCCTGCTCTGGACAGCGACGCCGTGACGTTCGGCATAAGCGGCCAGAACATCGCGGGTATCCCGGTTGGGGTCGATGGTATAAGACAAGAAGCGGAGGCCTGGTCCGGCTTTGGGCCCTTGGACGCTGTCTTGACGGGCCCGTTGGTTCGCGTACAATCGGGCCATGTTGGCACTCATGTCCACACAGATCCCGGGGCAGGACGCAAAGAAAAAATCCACCACCCGAATCTGACCGCGCAGGCTGTCGCTATGAAAAGGCCGTCCGGCCTGATCCTCCAACATCAATTCGGGCAATGGCATGAACACCGTATCCTGACCGCCTTGGTCGTTGGGAACCAATTTCATAGGGCCCAAAATGGGCAGGGCATTGGAGCTGGCTGGGGAGTCGGAATCGCCTCGATGGCAGGAGCTCAAAGAACCCAGGGACCCGAGGCAGATCCAAAGCAGGCCGCGAACGAAACGGGTTATCATGAGTTATTCATTGGCTAAAAAGGGAGGGGTTTCAAAAGGGACTAATCCAGTTCAAAGACTTGGCCCCTTAGGGGGAGCTCCACGCGATAGCCTTGGTTGCGCAGGTCTTGGGCCAGGTCTTCCATGCGGTCCGGTTCACCGTGCACCAAAAAGATTTGCTTCAAAACATCCTTCGACGTTTTG
>CAIOCC010000103.1 GCA_903856555.1 uncultured Bacteroidota bacterium | reverse complement strand
CCCCATTGGTCGTAACTAAACACATTCCACACCACCCCTTGAACCCAAATTTTGTGCTCATACATCGCCACCAAAGCCCCCAAGGCTGCCGGGGTCAGGCGTTGGCATAGTAGAAAATTGCTGGGACGGTTCCCCTCAAAGACCTGGTAAGCTTCGGCAGGGTTGGGGGAGCCTGCAGAAACGGCCCGCACTTCGTCGAGGCTACGACCCTGCATCAAGGCCTGGGCCTGGGCAAAGGCGTTGGCGCTGAGGTAGCGATGGTGGAGTCCTCCGGGGTAATGGGTATTGGCCGCCAAAATAAAATCGCAAGGGACCCGAACCGTACCCTGGTGGATCAGTTGATAAAAGGCATGTTGACCGTTGGTCCCGGGCTCGCCCCAAAGCACCGGACCGCTGTGGTAGGTCAACGGATTTCCATGGCGGTCCACCGATTTTCCGTTGCTCTCCATATCGGCTTGTTGCAGGTAGGCCGGGAAACGAGAAAGGCATTGATCGTAGGGAAGCACCGCCAGGGTCTCCATCTTCAAAAAATTCCGGTTCCACACCCCCACCAATGCCAAGAGGACCGGGAGGTTACGTACCGGGGGGGTTTCCCAAAAATGCAGATCCATTTGACGAGCGCCTTCCAAAAATTCTCGAAAACGTTCAAAACCAATGGACAACGCCAAGGACATTCCAATCGCCGACCATACCGAATAGCGTCCTCCAACCCAATCCCAAAATGGAAACATGCGTTCGCTGTCAATTCCAAATTCGACCACCTTCTCCCGGTTGGTGGACAAGGCCACAAAATGATCCTTGACCTTGGCTCGTTCCCCCAAAGCCTGGGTAAACCAGTTGCGGGCGCTTTGGGCGTTGGCCATGGTCTCTTGGGTGGTAAAGGTTTTGGAAGCCACCAAAAAAAGCGTGGTTTCCGGATTCAACCCCAGCAGGGTCCGCTGCCAATGGGCCCCGTCAACATTGGATACAAAGTGACCCCGCAATGGCCCCGCGTAGGGTGCCAAGGCTTCGCAGGCCATCAAGGGTCCCAGATCGGAGCCGCCAATGCCAATATTCACCACATCCGTGAAGGCCTGTCCGGTGCATCCCCGCAGTTGACCCCCGCGGACCGATTCCACAAACTTTTCCATCCGGTTGAGGACTTCTTCCACCAAAACACCGGGCTGACTACCATCGCTTAATCGCAGGGGATGGCCCGGATCCCGAAGTACGGTGTGCAGCACCGCCCTGTTTTCGGTTTCGTTAATGGCGCCTCCGTTGCGAGTGGCGTTCAGGGCTTGTTCCCAACCACATTCCTCCAAGAGCTTCAACAAATGTTGGAGGGTTTGATCGTCCAGCAGATTCTTGGAGTAATCCAAGAACCAGCCCGCCCCTTCGGCACTCATTCGTTCGGCCCTGTCGGGATCGGCCCCAAACAAATCCTGGAGACGCTGACCATCGAGGGCCTGGGCGCTGTGCGTTAGTTGTTTCCACGCGGATGTTTCGGTGGGGTTGATTCGGGGAAGGCGAAGGTTCATCTTGGGGGGCTATGGCGAAGACCAATTTATACAACAAAAATAAGGCCTTGGGGGCCCAAGGGGAAACCCTGGCGGCCGAACATCTCCAGCGTTTGGGCTGGCAAATTCGGGCCCGAAACTGGAGATCCCATCCCTACGAAATCGATTTGGTCATTCAGAAAGAAAAAGTCCTGGTTTTTGTTGAAGTCAAAAGCATGACCGGCCCCCGGCCCTGGACACCTTGCCGGCAGATCCGCCCCCGCAAGGCCCATGCCCTTCGAATAGCCGCCTATCGCTTCCTAAGGGAGCATTCGTTCCGTGGCGAAATCCGCTTTGATCTGGTGGAATGTGTGGTGGGACCTGGCACCCAGTCCACCTGCACGGTTTGGGAGGACTTTTGGTCCTTCAGCAACGGGGGCTTGGTGCAGGGGACCCTGCTCGATTTTTAATCTTGGATACGGGAAGGGCTGAGGACCTTCCTGCCTGCCTTACTTTTGGGACATGCGATACGAACACCTAACAGACCTTCGGGAACGCCTAGAGGCGTTGAGGAGGTTTCTTTGACGTCGAAGCCAAGATTGCCAAAATCAAGGATGTAGAAACCCGCTCGACGGCTCCCGGTTTCTGGGATCAAGCCGACCAGGCGGAGCAATGGCTCAAGTCCATCAAAATACCCAAACAATGGGTGGAGGCCTACGAGCAATTGGCCGAAAAAATCGAAGAACTCGGTATTTATTACGAATTTCAGCAGGCTGGCGAATTGAGCATGGACGACCTGGACCAGGCCCATGATCAGGCCTTGACAGCCGTCGAAGCGCTGGAATTCAAAAATATGTTACAAAGCGAGGAGGACCCGCTGAGCGCCATCATTGAAATCAATTCAGGAGCCGGTGGAACCGAAAGCCAGGATTGGGCTTCGATGTTGGAACGCATGTACCGGATGTGGGCCGAAGGCCATGGATACCGCATTCAGGAATTGGATCGGCAGGATGGCGAAGAGGCCGGCATCAAATCCGTGACGCTCGAAATAACAGGTGACTTTGCCTACGGTTACCTCAAGGGCGAGAACGGGGTGCATCGTTTGGTGCGCATTTCGCCCTACGATTCCAACGCGCGTCGACACACTTCCTTCGCTTCGGTTTATGCCTACCCGGTCATTGACGATAGTATCCAAATCGACATCCATCCTTCGGAAATTGAAATGCAAACAGCGCGCTCCGGAGGGGCCGGGGGCCAAAACGTCAACAAGGTCGAAACCAAAGTCATGCTGACCCACAAGCCGACCGGTATCGTGATCACTTGCCAAGTGGAACGGAGTCAATCCGCCAACCGTGAAAGAGCCATGCAGATGCTGCGTTCCCAACTTTACGAATTGGAGATCCGAAAACGCAACGAAGCCCGACAGGCCATCGAAAGCAGCAAAAAGAAAATTGAATGGGGCTCTCAGATTCGTTCCTATGTTTTGCATCCCTACAAATTGGTCAAGGACGTGCGGAGCGAACACGAAACCTCCAACGCCCAGGGTGTCCTGGACGGTGATTTGGATCCCTTTATCAAAGCCTATTTGATGAGCGAACAAAGTGCCAAAAATCCCTAAGTCCCATGTCCACCCGCCTTTCCCACGCTGTTGATCCACCTCAACTTGTTTTGCCCGAATGGTGGGACACCCTGCAGGCAGCCGGCCACCGTATGGCCCTAGAATCCTACCGTGAACGATGGAACCGCCTTGCCCGTTTGGGCCAAGTCCTGAGGGATAACGAAGAGGCCATCTGCGAAGCCCTCCAAAAAGATTTAGGCAAGCCCAACGTGGAAACCAACCTCACCGAATTGTTACCGGTGTATTTGGAACTAAGGCATTTCAAAAAGAACCTGCGCAAGTGGATGAAGGATCGCGCTGTTCAACCCCACTTCCCCTACCTTTTGTCCAAAGCGCGACTGGCCTGGCAACCCAAGGGCTGTGTTTTGATCATCGCCCCGTGGAATTACCCCTTGAACCTGGCTCTGATGCCTTTGATTGCCGCCCTGGCCGCTGGGAATTCGGTCGTTATTAAGCCCTCCGAATTTGCGACAAACACGGCGGAACTCCTCACTCGATTGTTGGACCAAGCCATGGGCTCCGAAGTGGTCCGCGTGGTCACGGGGGATGCCTCAGTTGGGGCATGGCTTTGCAGCCTGCCCTTTGACCACATGCTTTTCACCGGCAGCGACCGGGTAGGACGAAAGGTTGCCTTGGCGGCCGCCGACCAACTCATCCCCTGCACCCTCGAATTGGGAGGCAAATCCCCGGTCTATGTGGACGAATCTGCTCCCTTGGCATCGGCCGCCGCCAAAATCTATTGGGGCAAATGGCTCAACGGCGGGCAGACCTGCATTGCCCCTGATTATGTCCTGGTCAACCGAAGTATGATTCCACCCTTGGTCGAAGCGCTCCAAGCGGCCGCGACCAAGGCCAAACGCAACAACGACTCCATCCCTTCCTCGCTCTGTTGCCAAATCCATCCTGAACACGCGAACCGCATGCGCCTCCTGGTCCACGAGGCCGTTGAGCAAGGGGCCCGAATTGAATGCGGCGGGAACTGGGACGAAAAGAGTTTGCAATTAGAACCCACCATCCTATCGGGGGTTCAACCGGGGATGCGACTCATGCAAGAAGAGATTTTTGGCCCCATCCTACCGCTGATTGGGGTGAATCATTTGGAAGAGGCCTTGGCTTTTGTGAATAGCCGGCCCAGACCCTTGAGTCTCTATGTTTTTGCGAACAACCCGGAGGTGCAACGCCGCTGGACCAAGGAAACCTGCTCGGGGAGTTTGACCTTCAACGATGTGATTGTCCAAGTTTCACACCCGCATCTTCCCTTTGGTGGCGTGGGCGCTTCTGGTTGGGGCACCTACCACGGGCAATACGGTTTTCAAACCTTTTCGCATGCCAAACCGGTGATGATCAACCCCCACCGCCCGAACATTGCTTCGCTTTTTTACCCCCCCTACACTCCTCTCAAAACCAAAATGGCCCGTTGGTTTCTGCGCCTGATGCGGTAAGCATCGCGGCACCCGTTAGGTTTAGATCGGATTTTTGTCTTTAGAACGGATCTTCATCGCCCTCCCCTTCGTTCACATCGGGGGCCCAAGGGTTGAATTCGATCAAGTGATCTCGCAATTCCACCAATTCGGTGACCGCGTCTTGTTTGCCGGCTTCGGAATACCCGTGGATTAGGTTGTTGAGAACCCGAACCACGATGTCATGATGGGTGCAGGGTCGAAAGTAGCGCGGATCGGCCGGCAAGTGAATCAGTTCCAGAAAACGCTCGATTTCCTTATCCCCAAAAACCATGCCTTTGTTAAAAGCATTGATGTAGAACAACGCCTTGTACTGCCCCATGGCCTCGGCTTCTTCGTCCAAATAGGCCAGGATGAAATGCTGCGGAAGATTAACGCCCACCACCGGGATGTCCAGTCGGGTCGCTAACCACAGGTAGATGCAACACAAGACAATGGGGTTGCCTTTGCGGCTCTCGAGGACCTTGTTGATACAGGAATTTTGGGGGTCGTTGTAATTCGCGGTATTGCCCCGAAAACCGTGCAAACGAAACAAGACATGGTTGATGACCCGCACCTTTTCGAGGGCGGTCATCCGGTCGTTGACTTCCATCCAAATCTCGATGCGAAGGGCCTCGAGACGGTTGCGCAATTCCCCTTCATCCAGGTCCGGGTAACGAATTCTGGAAATCCAAATCAAGGCCGATAACAAATCTTTTTGGTCGCTCTGGTTCCAATCCATCAAGGCCGAACGGCATTGGGACCATTGAATTCGGTGGATTAAATCCTCGATACGCTCCCGCGCCACGAGAGGCAATTGCCCGACCCAAGCCGATTCCAAGACCGGAATCACGGCCGGCCCCCGCTTGATGAGCGCCTGTGTTATCTCGGCAATGACCTCCGGATCGGTATCATCCAACAGGTCAATCATCGCCTGCAATTCGGGGTCTTTGGGTAAAGCGGAGGGTGCCATTTTCAACAACGAATTTCGGGAAATCCGCGATGGTTCCCCCTCCCACCGCCAAGAGAGTTTTCCCCAATTTTTACCAAGACCCTGGGGCCGTGGATAGGCGGCTTGTTCTACTCCTTGGGTTTGCGGGATTTAGCCGGACTTTTGGCTGCTGAGCTTCGTTTGGCCGTGGATTTGGCGGCCGTTGTCGTGCGGGCGCTGCTCCGACCCCCGGCCCCTCTTCGAGGTTTGGGTGGAGGGGATTGTTCAATCCATTGGACACATTGGGCCTCGTCCGCCGAATGAGCATCCGCGCCCTTGGGGATGCGGTAATTCTCGCCATTGCGCGTGATGTAGGGACCAAAGCGGCCGTTCAGCACTTGGATGCCGCTGTCCGGAAAATCCTTGATCAACCGAGCGGCCAGCGCCGCTTCCTTGGCTTGAATCAAGGCCACTGCTTCATCGTCGGTCAACGTAAGCGGATCGTATTCCTTGGAGATTGATACAAAGAGATCGCCCCATTGCACATAGGGCCCAAAGCGACCGGAGGCCACCTTCACCGGTTTGTCCAGATAGGCCGCCAACTGACGCGGTAATTTGAAAAGCTCCAGGGCCTGTTCCAGGTCCAATTGTTCCATGCTCATCCCCGGTTTGAGCTTGGCATACTGAGGTTTGGCTTCGGGATCGGAATGCGAGACCCTGCAAGCGACCACACCGTAACGGGCCATGCGGACCGAATATTCCAAATCCCCCACCTGCCCCAATATCCGAGAACCGTTGACCCTTTCCCCCTCGGTCCCGTCAACAACGGCCTGATGAAAGGGTTCGTAAAATTCGTCCAACATCCGGGTCCATACCAGATGGCCGCCGGCGATTTGGTCAAAGTTGCCTTCGACCCCGGCGGTAAAACCATAGTCCATAACAACGGGGAATTTTGCGAGCAAAAAATCAGTCACAATCATCCCGATATCGGTTGGTCGGAGTTTGCCTTTGTCCGCTCCCGTTGTTTCCTGCATCACCTGACGGTTCAGGCTTTGGCCCGGTTCCATCTCCAGCACCGTGTAGTCCCGAAGGGTACCCTCCAACAGCGTGCTTTCGACATAACCCCGATCCTGAACGGTGGAGATGGTCGGAGCGTAGGTGGAGGGACGGCCAATGCCCAGTTCTTCCAATTTTTTGACCAAACTTGCTTCGGTGAAACGAGATGGAGGCCTGCTGTATCGTTGGGTCGCCACCATGCGCTCCGAAGGGGTCGATTCTCCCTGGCGTAACAAAGGCAAGCGGCCCGAAGATGCGCTGTTTTCATCGTTGCGTTCCGTGTCCTCCTCGTCGTTGCCTTCGATATAAAGTTTGAGAAATCCGTCAAAAAGGACGACCTCGCCTTCGGTGGCAAAGTGCTCGACCAAATCGGGGGTTGCCAAGGTGATTTTGGTTTTTTCGATTTTGGCCTCGGCCATTTGACTGGCCACCGCGCGCTTCCAAATCAACTCGTAAAGCGACTGTTGGTCTTTTTCGAGGTCCGCAAGATGAGGCCGCTTAAAATCCGTGGGGCGAATCGCTTCGTGAGCCTCCTGTGCACTGGCTGATTTGGTTTTGAATTGCCTTTGCTGATGGTATTCCGGACCGTAGGCTTCCAAAATCGATTCACGAGCCTCCTGCAAGGCGGTTTCCGAGAGGTTCACACTGTCCGTACGCATGTAGGTGATGTAACCTGCTTCGTAGAGGGTCTGCGCAACGCGCATTGTTTTCTTGACCCCAAAGCGGAGCTTGCGGGAGGCTTCCTGCTGCAAGGTCGAGGTGGTGAAAGGTGCGGCGGGGCTTTTGGACAGGGGTTTCTTTTCGATGGCGTTGACAGACCAAGCCAGGGGCATGGCCTTGTTCAGCCAAAGGGCGACTTCCTCTTCTTTTTCGAATCGCTTGTTCAATTCGGTCTTGAAGGTGCTGGCTTCGGACCTAAACCATCCGTTCACGCGGAATGCCGCATGGGGAACAAAGGCGTGGATTTCGCGTTCCCTCTCAACCAACAAACGAACGGCGACCGATTGGACCCGACCGGCCGATAATCCCGGCTTGACTTTGCGCCAAAGAAGGGGAGACAACTCAAATCCAACCAGGCGATCCAGGATGCGGCGGGCCTGCTGGGCCATCACCAGGTCCACATCGATTCGACGGGGGTTGGCCACCGCTTTGGTAATGGCCGGTTTGGTGATTTCGTGGAAAACAATACGTCGCACCTTGGCATCAGGAAGGGCCAAGACCTCCTGCAAATGCCAGGCAATGGCCTCCCCCTCCCGGTCTTCGTCCGATGCCAGCCAAACGAGGTCTGAACTTTTGGCCAACTTTTTGAGCTCGCTGACGATGGCTTTTTTGTCATCCGGGACTAGGTATTCCGGGGCATAGCCCTGATCGACCTTGACCGCATGGTTGCCTTTGGCTAGATCCCGGATATGCCCGTAGGATGACTTCACAACAAAATCATCGCCCAAATAACCACCGATGGTTTTGGCCTTGGCGGGAGATTCCACAATCAATAGGTTCTTGGCCATGAGGGGGGTTTAGGGACGCAAAGTAAAGGCCAAGTGCAGCGGTCCCGGTATTCTTGCTTTGATTTGCGGTCAAAAGAACTCCCTTGACCCCCGAACCCACCCATCCAACCGGCCTGAGCATTTTGGTCCCCGCCTACAACGAAGAGAAGACCATTGTTCGAATTTTGGATCTTTTGTTTGAAACAGAACTACCTGATAATCTGGCTAGAGAAGTGATTGTGGTCAATGACTGCTCCAGCGATAAGACCGGGCCCCTCTTGGACGAATACCGGGCCCAGCACCCCCAGCGCCCCCTCAGGATACGGCATTTGGACCGCAACCAAGGCAAGGGACATGCCCTGCGAACCGGCTTGGCCATGGCTTCCCTCTCGTACGTTGTGGTCCAGGATGCGGACCTCGAATACGATCCCAAGGAATTTGCCTTGCTGCTGGCCCCGCTCCAAAACGGGAGGGCCGATGCCGTCTACGGATCGCGCTTTATGGGAGGCAACCCCCACCGGATCCTCTTCTTTTGGCATACGATTGGAAACAAATTTCTCACGTTTTTGAGCAACGGTCTGACCAACCTCAACTTGACGGATATGGAGACTTGTTACAAAATGATTCGAACCCCCATTGCTCAGGGTTTGACCTTGAAAGAAAACCGCTTTGGTTTTGAACCCGAAATCACCGCCCGATTGTCCAGGGTCCCGGGCATACGACTCTACGAGGTCGGCATATCGTATTACGGCCGCACCTACGATGAGGGCAAGAAAATCAATTGGAAGGACGGCTTTAGGGCCATCTATTGTATTTTGAAATACAACCTTTGGGATCGCTAAACCAAACTACTTGGACCTTGGGAGGATGGCTCCTGGCTGGCTTGGCGGTGGTGGCCGTCGTGGCCGGACTGCGGGTGGATCTCATGGAAGTCGACGCGGCTCAATACGCGTCCATGGGCCAGGAGATGAACATGGGTTCGCCTTGGATGGCCCTGCATGAGCACGGTGCGCTGTACCAATCCAAGGGCTACCCCGACAAGCCTCCCTTGGTTTTTTGGTGTGCCGCCTGGGGAACCCGCTTGTTGGGTTCAACGGCTGCCGGTGCCAAGCTTTTTTCGGTGCTGATGGGGTTGGTGGGTATCTGGGCCATTGGACGGTGGGCGGGGGCCTTGATGGGGCCCCAGGCCTTGTGGCCGGCTCGTCTCTTCTACGGGGTTAACCTGGGGACCGGGTTGATGCTGCAGGATGTGCGCACCGACACCCTGTTGGTCGCCTTGGTGACCTTGGCCGGTTGGCAGGCCCAGGTCTGGAAGCAGAACAACCGGCCCTTGCATGCCCTGGCGGCCTTTGGGTTCACGGCATTGGGCATGCTCGCCAAAGGTCCCTTGGCCTTGATGGCCCTGGTGGCCGTGCACGGTGGGGATGCGTTGTGGAGCAACCGCTACACCCTCCTGCGGCGTCCGGCTTTTTGGTGGGGACTGCTTTGGATGATTCTCCTTCTGCTGCCATGGTTGGGGGCCCTTTGGGAGCAATGGGGCTGGCACAAAGGGGTTCGGTATTATTTGTGGACCCAGAACTTTGGACGGATCAGCGGAGAAAATCCCTGGGCCCATCGCGCGGATCCCACCTTTGTTTTTCACAACCTCCTTTGGTCCTACGCCCCTTGGTCGTTGATGTTACCCGCGGCCATCTGGCATGCCTTGCGATACCGAAATTGGAATAGCGAAACCGTGCGTCAGGCCCTGACCGCTTGGGCGCTTTTGGCCTTGGGCCTCAGCCTAAGTCGTTTTCAGCTACCGCACTATGTCTACATTTTGTGGCCTTTTCAAAGCCTCCTCTTGGTGCGGTGGTGGTTGGACGAAGACCGACGCCTGTCCTGGTCGCGGCCCCTGATCGGAGCAACGGCCTTGCTTTTGGGGGGCGGTCTCCTTCTATGCGATTTTGCCATGGGCACCTTTCCATCGGCGATCCTGCTGGTTCTAGTTCTGGGCCTACTGGCCTGGCTCCTGCGCTCCAAGCTACCCGCCCTCGTTGGCAAGGCGACCCTGGGCTGGGCAGGCGGGGGCATGCTGCTCTTGTTGATTCTCCTCAACGGGTTGGCTTGGCCGGTTTTGATGACTTACCAAGGCTCATCGCAGTTGGGACGCTGGGCCAGCCAAAAAGGCCTTGCCCCGGTTTTGTGGCGCTGGGATTGCGACGATGAATCCGTTCACGCCTTGCATTTTTACACCCGTCGAATCGTGCCAACCTTGAACCCGGACTCCCTCCAAGTCGGTCAAACCTACCTTGTGTACAGTGGGCGTTCTTGCATCCGCACGCTCCAAGAACGGGGCTTCAAGGTCAAGGCCCTCCGAGAAATTCCGACCCATCGGGTCACCCGCCTCACCCCGGCCTTTCTGAATCCCAAGACCCGCCCCCAAGTCACCGGTGTATCGGGTATCTATCAAATCAAACCTTAACTTTGAGGATTGCTCCCCAGGCCTTGACACCCTTCCCCCAAAAATCAGCCCCCCAGAAATCAGCAACGTGCGTTTGGTAGGAATCGAAGAAATTCTTGGCCTTGAGGCCTTGGACATCGCCATCGAAACGGCGGAGCAAACCCAAACTCCGTGCTATCTGGTAGGCGGTGTGTTACGAGACGCCCTTTTGCATCGTCCGGTCAAGGACATCGACCTGCTGGTCTTGGGTTCCGGTCCGGATTTTGCAGAGGCCTGGGCTGCCAACCTACCCGGCCGGCCCAAGGTGCACGCTTTCAAAAATTTTGGAACGGCCATGGTTCATCACAACGGCCTTCAGTTTGAAGTAGTGGGGGCCCGCAAAGAATCCTACGACCGCGATAGCCGCAAACCAGTGGTCAGCACGGGGACGCTGGAGGATGATTTGGCCCGACGCGATTTTAGCATCAACGCCTTGGCTTTTGAATTGTACCCCCAATACGGGCGTTGGATTGATAACTACAACGGCATCCGCGATTTGGAGGCCCGACGATTGGTGACCCCCTTGGAACCGACGCTTACTTTTTCGGACGACCCGCTGCGCATGCTACGGGCCGCCCGCTTTGCAGCTCAATTGGGATTTGAACTGGACCCCGAAACCATTCAAGCCATGGGCCGCGAAGCGGAGCGTATTCGCATTGTCTCCATGGAGCGGATTACCGATGAGTTCAACAAAATCCTGCTCAGTCAACGGCCGGCCAAAGGATTGGGTTTGCTTTTTGATGCCGGAATCCTGGCTCTCATTTTTCCGGAACTTACTCGGATGCAGGGGGTCAAGGTGATTAATGGTCAAGGCCATAAAGATAATTTTTACCATACCCTCCAGGTGGTCGAAAACCTGGTGTTACGATCCGAGGACCTGTGGCTGCGATGGGCGGCCCTGCTGCACGATATTGCCAAACCCCAAACCCAAAAATTCGACCCCGAGCACGGTTGGACCTTTCATGGACACGAAGAATTGGGAGCCCGCATGGTTCCCCGCATTTTTCGGCATTTCAAATTACCCCTGGATCACACCATGCAAAAGGTCCAGAACCTGGTCCGCCTGCACCTCCGGCCTATTGCCTTGACCAAAAACAAAGTCAGCGATTCGGCCATGCGGCGTTTGCTTTTTGAGGTGGGCGAGGACATCGATGACTTGATGGAATTGTGCCGGGCCGATATCACCTCCAAAAACGAAGCCAAGGTTCAACGCTACCTCCGCAATTTTGAGGACCTGGACCAGCGGCTCAAGGCGGTATCCGAGGCGGACCGCATGCGCCTTTGGCAACCTCCGTTGGGCGGCGCCGAGATTATGGCTTGCTTTGGATTGGAGCCGGGTCGGCAGGTCGGTGTGATCAAAAATCGAATCCGCCAGGCCATCTTGGACGGAGAAATCGAAAACAACCAGGAGCAAGCCTATGATTTAATGCTCCGAATCGGGCAGGAAATCGGCCTTCAACCACGGCCCAGAACCTCTGAAATTTCTACCGAACAGGGTCTTGATTGAATGCCAATCCTTGCGCAAATTAGCACCCTCCAAAAACACTCCCCCAGCCCCCATGTCCGTATACCGTTTCAAGGTCATCATCGAAGATTACGAAGACCTCTTCCGGGAAATCGAAATCAAAGCCAGTCAGAGTTTTGAGGATTTTCATTTTGCCATTCTCAAGGCTTTTTCGTTTGACCTCAAACATTCGGCATCCTTCTTTTACAGCGATGATCTGTGGCATATGGAGGATGAAATCGCCTTCAAGGATATCCCCTATTCCTTGATAGGCAACGCCGCTCCGATGATTGCAACCAAAATAAGTCAATTCATCGACGACCCCCACCAACGATTTATTTATGTGTACCGGTCCGAAGAAGATTCGTGGGCTTTTTTGGTGGAATTAATCGCCATCCAGGGTCTACCCAAAGGGGACGTCGTCCTTCCAAGGGTGGTCCGGGCCGAGGGCGATCCGCCCAAACAATACAACCCCCGCCAAACCCAGGCGGCCAAGTCCGAACCGAGCACCACCGGAACATCCGCCCCTGCCGCCTCCCTGCCCCTGGCCGTTGAAGAAAGCGAACCGGAATCCGATGATTTGCAGGAAGACCAACTTTTTGAGCAGATCGAAACCATGGGGCATTCGCGCAAATCCTCCAGCTTGGATTTGGGAAATTCAGCGGATGAAGTACCGGCTGGTTTTGTTTTGGACGAAGATCTCAGCGACGACAGCGATCAAGACAAAGAGAACGAGGACGAAGACGGGGATTACGATGAGGAGGAAGACGAGGATAACGAACGGGACAGCGGTCGTCGTTCCGGGGGATATGACGACGACGATTACTGAGAACCCAACACCTCGACCCCGGCTATTGCTGGTGGTTGGTCCAACCGCCTCCGGCAAAACGGCCCTGGCCGTTCAACTGGCCAAGCAATTTCAAACCTCGGTCATCTCGGCCGATTCCAGGCAATGTTACCGTGAAATGCCCGTGGGGTCGGCGGCTGCTACGCTTGCTGAACAAGAGGGTGTTCCCCATTTTTTTGTAGGGGATCGTTCGGTCTCCCAACATCTGAGCGCCGGGAGCTTCGAGAGCGAAGCCCTGGCCCTGCTTCCCACCTTGTGGGCTCGTCATTCCACCGTGGTCGTATGTGGAGGTGCTGGTCTTTTTATACGAGCCTTGGTTGAAGGCTTTGATGCCCTGGGCCAAGAACAACCCGATCGACGCAGGCATTGGCAAACCCTGTGGGAACAGGAGGGTTTGGCCGCTCTCCAAACGGCGGTCCTTCAAAGGGACCCTGCCTACGCGGCCCGCGCCGATATGCAGAACCACCAACGCCTGATACGGGCTTTGGAAATTATGGACACGGAGGGCCGTCCGGTCACCGACCTGTGGACCCGTTCGGTCAAGCAGCGGGACTTTGATTGCCATTGGATCGGACTCCAACCCGATCGGGCACGACTTTACGACCAAATCAATCAACGCGTCGAAACCATGGACGGGGCCGGTCTCGAATCGGAGGCCCAGGCCCTCTACCCCTACGCCGATCACAAGGCTCTCAAAAGCCCGGGGTACGCCGAATGGCCGGCCTATTGGCAAGGCCAGGTATCGAGGGGGACCTGCCTTGATCTAATTCGGCAGCATACCCGCAATTATGCCCGCCGTCAATTGACCTGGTTCAGGCGTTGCGAAGCGGTACAATGGATTCCACCGACCCTCCTGGATGTGGATTCACGTCTAGACTGGATTCGCTGTAATTTGCCACAGGTTAAACTGCCATGAATACCGAATTGTACCTGGACCCGGACTTGCCCCAAGCCGGAAGTTTTGAGCTAAAACCCGAAGAATCCCGGCATTTGGTTCGGGTTCGCCGTGAACGTGAGGGGGTCACGGTCCTGGTGACCAACGGCCGTGGATTGCTTGCCCGCTGCATTCTCCAAAAGGCCCTCCCTACCGGTGCCGTTCTTGAAATTCAGACGCTGCACGAAGAGCCCGCTCCTTTGCCGTTGGAATTGGCGGTATCGCCTTTGCATAACGAAGGCCGCTGGGAATGGTTGATCGAAAAAGCCACCGAACTGGGGGCCACGCGCATCCTTCCTTTGGTCTGCGAACGGACCGAACACCACCGCTGGAAACCCGATCGCCTGCAACGAATTATAGAATCAGCCATGAAACAATCCTTGCGTTGCTACCAGCCCTTGCTCGCCGAGCCGCAGACCTTGCAACAATGGAAACCAAATTCATCCATTGCTTTGTGGATGGCCCACTGCCACCCCCATCTTCCCCGGATTCCGATTCAACAAATTGAAACGGACCGTCCGGTCTGTCTCGTGTTAGGACCCGAAGGTGATTTGAGCGAAAAGGAAGTCAACCACCTGGCTTCGCTCGGAGCCCAAGGCCTGGACCTGGGCCCCCACCGACTGCGCACCGAAACGGCCACCCTGGCCGCCTTGGCCCATTGGACCCACCGAGGGAGTCGTTTGCTTCTGATGTTATGGTGCATCGTGATGGGAATGGGTGGGGGTCTCTTGGGCCATGCCCAGGCGCAATCCCCCAACATGGCTGCACAGAACTCCACAGCCGGCACGATCAGTTTGGGAAGACTGCGTTACGGTGGCGGCGGTGATTGGTACGCCAATCCCAGCTCCTTGCCCAACCTGGCCCGGTTTTGCAACCGCCACATGGGTACCTCCCTCAAAGTCCAAGAAGAAGTGGCCGAAGTGGGTAGCCCTGACCTCTTTCGTTTCCCTTGGTTGCACATGACGGGGCATGGTCGGGTTCTGTTCACGGACTCCGAGGCCCGCAACCTCCGTCAATACCTGACCGGTGGAGGTTTTCTTCATGTTGACGATAATTATGGCATGGACCCCTACGTTCGCAGCGAATTCAAAAAAGTTTTTCCGGAACTGGACTGGGTTCGGGTGGCGGCCGATCATCCCTTGTACCGGGCGCCTTTTCGAATGAACGGTGGGCTACCCAAAATCCACGAACACGACGGTCAACCAGCCCAGGGCTTGGCCTTGGTTTGGGAAAACAAAATCGTCGTGTTCTATACCTACCAATGCGATCTAGGCGATGGATGGGAAGATGCCTCGGTCCACAAGGACCCCGAGACGCTGCGAACGCAGGCCCTGCAAATGGGCGCGAATATCCTGCGTTATGCCTTTGAGCACTAGGACCGCATAGCGCGAACACATTCTCCCACCAAGGCCGGGCCTCGGTAAACCAGGCCCGTATAAACCTGCACCAAATGCGCGCCCAATTCCAGACGCCGGGTTGCATCGCTTCCACTCATCACACCACCCACCGAAACAAGGGATGGGCAGAAACCGTAGCTGGTTCCGTAGGTCTTCATGGCCTTCAACATGGCCTCGGATTTGGCGGCGAGGGGCGCCCCACTCAGACCACCGGCCCCCAAAGTCTCGGCCTCTGCGGCTTGGGCACCCAAAAGGCTGCGGTCCACCGTCGTATTGGTCAAGACCAAACCATCGATTTGATGTTTGGCAAAGACCGGCCACAGACTTTGCCAATCGTCCGGGGCTAGGTCCGGGGCCAGCTTGACCCAAACCGGCCTACGCACGTTCTTTTGACAAGCCAAACCGGCGATGGTCTCCAACAAGTTGTCCAAAAAACCGGCTTCTTGCAAATCGCGCAGTCCCGGTGTGTTGGGAGAGCTAAGATTGATGGTGAAGTAATCCACCCAAGGATGGAGAACCTCAACACAAGTCACATAATCCTTCACGGCCTCCCCGTTGGGGGTGTCTTTGTTTTTGCCGATATTCGCGCCCACCACCAATCCCTTGGGGCGATGACGCAATCGAGGGACCGCTGCCTCTACCCCGCCGTTGTTAAAGCCCAGTCTGTTGAGGAGGGCCTTGTGGCGGACGAGACGAAAAAGTCGAGGTTGGGGATTGCCGGGCTGGGGCCTGGGGGTCAAGGTACCTACCTCCACAAAACCAAAACCCAGGGCCTTCCACACCTCGAGGTAGCGGGCATCTTTGTCAAAACCGGCCGCAAGGCCCAAACGGTTTTCCCAATGCAGGCCCATCCCCTCCCACTGATCCGATACCTTGGGCCACAACAACGCCCAAAAACGTTTCATTCCCGGAATCCTCAACAGGACCTGGGAAACATGGAGGGTGAGATGATGGGCCCTCTCGGGTTCCAAACCAAAAAGAAAACCTTGCAACCAACGATACATGGACCCAAAGATGCAATGAAATTCAGGGTTTCCTGGCACGGATGATTTCCCGCTTGCCTGGAGGACCCGTCAGCCTTTGAACCTCCCAACCCAACCCCTTGAGGAGGCGGCCAAAAGCCCCGCTGGCCCCAAAGGTCACCAGCCATGCTCCGGGGGCCGTCCAACGATTCAGGGCCACCAAGGATTCCTCCTCCCATAAATCAGGGGCGTGGCTTGGACCAAAGGCATCCCAAAACACCAAATCAAAGGGACCCTCCAAAGGGCAAGGCCAAGGTTGGGCCATGACCTTGAGCGAATAAGCAAGGCCCACCCTTTCCAAAGACCAGGCCCCCTCTCCCTGGGTTCTCAACCCCTCGTACAAAGTCGGGTACTGCTCGGCCCATACCTGCCATGATTGAGCCCTAAGAAAAGAAGCGTAATTCAGGTCCATCATCCATCCCGGTGACAGTGGAAACGGCTCCAAGGCGGTGTAGTCGATTCGAAGCAGAGGGGCTTCTAAACAAGTCTCCAAGGCGAGGGCGGCATTGAGGCCAGTTCCCAAACCAATTTCCAGAATACGAACCTTTTCACCCCCGTCAACGGCCGCTTTTGGGTTTTGGCTTCGAAACTCCAACAGGGCGCGCAGACCGGCCTCTTGGTAAATATGCCTGGATTCGGTCAGGGCACCGTGCAGGCTGTGGTAGGTAGGGCCAGCGCCCCGACGAATCGTATGGGAACCATCTCCGGTAATGAGCAGTTCCGGTGGATGAGCATCAGACACGATCCAAAAATAGCGCAAAGCGGGCGCGCAGGTGGTTTCATACCTTTGACAAATGGTCCAACCGCCCTTAGCCGAACGCATGCGCCCCGAACGCCTCGAGGACCTCGTGGGTCAACAAGAATTGGTCGGACCTCAAGGATTGCTTCGTCGCTTTTGGGAGGAGGGATCTTTGCCATCGCTCCTGCTTTGGGGCCCTCCGGGTTCCGGCAAAACCAGTTTGGCTCGTATGCTGGCCGTTCATTCCAAGAGGCGGTTTCGTTTCCTAAGCGCGGTGGATGCCGGGGTCAAAGATGTGCGGGCGGTGATTGAAGAAGGCAACGGTTTGTTCAAGCCCCTTTTGTTTTTGGACGAAATTCATCGGTTTAACAAAGCCCAGCAGGACAGCCTCTTGGGGGCCGTCGAAAGCGGGCAACTCACCTTGATTGGCGCGACCACCGAGAACCCTTCCTTTGGGCTGAATCCAGCCCTCCTTTCACGCTGTCAATTGCTGATCCTTCAGCCGTTGGGCAAAGACGAATTGCATCAACTCGCCCTCAAGGCCGTCAGCCAGGATGCCGAGTTGCGGGCTCTTGGCTTGGAACTCGTGGAAAGCAATGCGCTCGTTCGGCACGCTCAAGGGGATGCCCGTCGCATGTACAATTTGTTGGAATGGTTGGCCGGCAGCCTTGTACCCGAAAACGGGGTGCGTCGAATCACCGATGCCTCCGTTTTGGCGGTCCTTCCCCACTTTGCGGTCTACCACGATCGGGATGGCGACCAGCACTACCGATTGATTTCAGCCCTCATCAAATCCATTCGCGGTTCCGACCCCCAGGCGGCCATTTATTACCTGGCTCGTTTGGTATCAGGCGGAGAGGATCCCGTCTTTCTTGCGAGGCGACTGGTCATCCTGGCTTCCGAAGATGTTGGCATGGCCAATCCTCAAGCCCTCATCCTGGCCACCGCCACCTTGGAATCCGTGGCCCGCATCGGTTACCCCGAAGCCCGCATTCCGTTGAGCCAAACCACGCTGTACCTCAGCCTAAGTCCCAAAAGCAATTCCGCTTACCTGGCCATCGAGGCCGCCTTGGAGGCGGTTCGTCAGGCCGGTCAACAGCCCCCCGTGCCGGAAGCCCTGAGCAATCCGGTAACCTCCATGCAAAAAGACCTGGGCTACGGACAGGGCTACCACTACAGCCACGAAGGACCGCATCACTTTGTACACCAAGATTTTATGCCCCAGAGCCTCCGCGGTCGGGTTTTCTACCAACCGGCCGATAACGAACGGGAACAAGCCTACCAGCGATGGCTCCAAGACCACTGGCCCGAATACCTGCTTGGGAGCAAGGATTAGTTTAACGCCAACCTTCCCAAGGCCGGTTGGGGTCGGGATGCCCCGAAGGGACCCGGTTCTCCGTCGGCACGTCCCGGCTTGGTTTTCCAAAATTTCGGAAATTGTAAGTAAATGTTAGCATCACAAAACGACCCAAGGCAGTGTTACGGTTATCGTCCACATAGAGTTCGGTCAATGTTCGACTCACCGACCGATTCTGACCAAGGAGGTCAAAAACCGACAAGCGCCATTCCCCAAGTTTGTTGGGCAATACCTTGGTGGCCACCGAGAAATTCATGAGATGAACATTGGCGTTAAAGCCCTGGTCCAAGCCCCCCCAATACGTCCAGGCATAGTCCGAACCCAAAACCCACCGTTTGCGCCACGTGTATTGAACGCGGGCATTGGCGGCATGGGTCTGGTAGGGCAACCAGGCACCCTTGATGCTTTGATTGATGTTACGATAGCGGTTCCAACCCAAATTAAACGAAAGGTTGTAATCCCATTTCTCCGAACGGGAACTGCTGAGACCCCACTGCAAACCAAGGTTTTGGGTTGTGACCCGGGAATCCCTTCCGTTGTTACGAACCGGCTGGTCCAAATGCCCGCTGGTCAAGGTCCAATTCATGTTGGCCTTTAACCAGGCCCAAGGATGGGCGTAGGTGCTATACCAGCGAAGATTGGTCTGTTCACCCAGATTGGCGGGTCTGGTGATTTGTGCCCCCCGGGCCAGCCCCAGGTCCTGCCATTGCAGCCCCCAGGTTTGCGGTCCTTTCCAGTCCGACCACCAACGGCTCATCAACGCCGTATCGGTCGGAACCACCAGGTTTTCGTTCCCCAACACCCCTTGGGTCCGTGTGCCGTTGACAAAGACAAAGACCGAACGACCCCCGGCCCCATCCGACCAGCGGAATCGTCCCCCGATGGTGTGCATCAAGGCCTGATCCAAGGAAGGATTCCCCAGCGATAACGAAAGCGGGTTGGTATTGTCCAAAAGGGGTTGCATCTGCTGCACCGAAGGAGTTTGGGACGATGCCCGGTAAAAAACCCGGTATTGTTGAAATTTGGTTGGATTAAAACGCCAAGATGCGTTGGGCAACCAGGCATTCCAACGGAAGTTGGAAGGGATCTCCCCGCTGAGAACCTCGTCCACCGACAGGGTCGCGGTATAGTCCTGCCTCTGCAAACCCACCGATAGTTCACGGCGGTCGTTGCCCCAACGGTATCGAAGCCCGTATTGAGCGCCACCCAGGTTTTGACGGGCCACCTGGTTGTACAATCCTCTGGCCTGGGAGGAGTCGGAAGACTCCAATCGTTGCCCCGAACGACTCTGCTGCCACAAAGGCGAAGCCGACCATTCAAGCAAACCCTCGGCACCCAAAGGCTCCACATAGTTCAGGTCCCAACGATTCCGCAGAAATCCACGATCTTGATCAAACGATTGTTGACTTGTATCCCGTCGGTTCCACCAAACAGGCGGCAAAACGGGCCCCTCGCCGGCCTCAAAGATTTCGGAAACCTGGTCTCGAGGTGTGTTTTGGTCCTGAAAGTCCAGGGCCCAGTTGACCGAATAGTTTCGTCTTGCTTTGGCCAATCGTTGGCGATACAACCACTCAAAACCACCTTGGGTTTGAAGATTTTCGGTACGGTTGCTCAGTAAATTCCTGGATAATTTGCGACTTAAAAGCTCATCCGGTTGCGCATCATCGGTGTATCCGCTATCAATGGCCACGACCGATGCCAATTGCCCCAGACGGGCCGCGTAGCTAAAACGGGGGGTCCATATCATCGAGCGATTGCTGTCGGGATTCCACTCCAATCGAGCGGTCCACCGATTCTGTAGATTGTCCTGAAGTTGACGGCTGCTATCGCTTTGGCTGAGGCCGGGGATGCTAAACCAAGAACGGAGGGAGGCGGCGTTTTGGACGTTCACTGTCCGCGTTACGAGGAATGAACTGCTCAATTTCCAGGTTCCGGCCCATTGATCGCTGTAATTAAGGGCCGAACTCAGCGTTGTGGTCAGGCCCTTTTGGCTTGGATTGAGCAGGGACGAACCCGGGTCGGGCATACCGCGTCCGCCACCACGCATACCTCCCATCGAAGAACCGCCCAAATTGGAACCACCTCCCAGCAATCCGCTCAATTCTGCCCCCGAAAAATTTTGTTGATTAATGTTATTTAACAAAAGGGCCGCACTAAGCCTGCGTTTCCCTTTGAAATACGTTGCATTCCCTCCCCCCATCCAGCGCCTTCCCTCCGTGGGTGAACCAAGTCCCGATGCAGATCCGTCCTCGAGGACCAGGTTATCAAAAGCCCCTTCGGAGCGCTGGGATTCACTCCCTGTAAATTCCCCAACCCCGGTATAAACTTTGCCAAATCGGCTGTTATTCAAGCCTGTACGAGTGATTAGATTCAATGTTTTCTCGGTGTTACCGTCGTTGATACCCGTAAACTGAGCCTGGTCGCTTTGGCGATCAATCAATTGCACTTTGTCAATGACTTCGGCCGGCAAATTGCGCAAGGCTGCGGTGGCATCGTTCCCAAAGTATTCCTGACCGTCCAATAATACCCGGCGGACTTCTTCGCCCTGGGCTTTGAGTTGTCCGTTCTCGACCGTGATGCCAGGCATTTTTCGAATCAATTGTTCGGCATCCGCATCGGGTGCTGTTCGAAAGGAAGACGCATTGATTTCGGTGGTATCACCGCGTTGTTCCACCCTGCGCGCGGTCTCTCGAATTTCGACCTCCCCCAATTCAGTCAAGGACTGGACCAAGCGCAAAGGCCCCAAGGCGGTATCCACGTTCAGTCGAACCATTCGCTGCCAGGTTCGGTAACCAACATAGGTGCAGCGCAGACGATAGCCCCCTGCTCTGGGTAGATTGAGTTCAAAGCCCCCCCTCAAATCGGTGCTAGCCCCCCAGCTTCGAGTGCTATCCCTTAGGGAAAGAACCAAGACATTCACCCCGGCCAATCCCTCCCCTGTAACCGAATCGACCACCCGCCCTGTCAATCGAAGGGGGCTTGAGGGCCGTTCACCGGCCGGCTGGGCATGACCCTTCATCATCATGAAGGACCCAACCAAAAGAATTAAGAACCATCGCATTCCCAAAAGAACGATGAAAACCATTCTAAACGGAAGGAATTGATAGAGATTTTGGGGTTGAAGGGATTTTCGTAGCGAACTTTGGGGCGTGAAAAGAAGCGCCATCCTCCTCCTTTTGCTGCTGGGCACGGGGCTCGCTATTTTGGTGAGCACCCTGGGCGAAAGCAGCTCCTATGTTGATTTTGAGACGGCTGCTACCGAACCGGGTCGCAGTTACCACGTGGTCGGAACCCTGGACCGTTCGGTGCCCTTGGTGTACGATGCCGAAAAAGACGCCAACCTTTTGCAATTTGCCTTGGTAGATCAGAAGGGTCTTAGCAGAACCGTGGTGTACTACGGCGCCAAGCCCCAGGATTTTGAACGCTCCGAACAGGTGGTGGTGGTCGGTGCCATCCAGAAGCAAGCGGGACAGCCCACCTTTGTCGCCGATCAAATTCTCACCAAATGCCCTTCCAAGTACACCGAAGACACCCTCTAAACCCCGATCAAACCTGTGATATCCTACCAAGGTGAATTGTTGTGGCCGGGCAACCTGGGCCATGGAGCCGTCATTGCTTCGTTTTGCGCAGCCCTGCTAGGGGTTCTGGCCTACGGTCATGCCTTGCTCGGTCACAAGCTGGAAAGAGGGCGTTGGGAAACCTGGGGGCGCTGGGCTTTTGGCCTGCACAGCCTCGCGGTCTTCACCGTTATTGGGGTCCTGTTTGGAATTATTTACACCCACCAATACGAGTATCATTACGCTTGGTCGCATGCCTCCAGAGCCCTGCCGGTTCGTTACATCCTATCGGCGTTTTGGGAGGGTCAGGAGGGCAGTTTTTTGTTATGGATTTTCTGGCACGTGGTGCTGGGTTTGTTTTTTTTGGCCAGTACCGGTCGTCGATGGGAAGCCGGTGTCATGGCCGTTCTGTGTTTGGCCCAGCTGATGTTGTCCAGCATGTTGCTCGGCACGCTGTTCGAAATACCGATGCTGGGCAGTCTCAAAATCGGTAGCAGTCCCTTTGTTCTGCTCCGTGAAACCCTGCAGGCCCCCATCTTTGATCGCCCGGATTACCTCCAATGGATTACCGATGGGAATGGATTGAACCCTCTGCTCCAAAACCCGTGGATGGTGATCCATCCCCCGGTTCTTTTTTTGGGTTTTGCGGCCTGCACCCTTCCTTTTGGGTACGCGGTCACCGCCTTGGTTCGTCGCCTTTACCGGGAATGGGTGGGGCCTGCCTTGGCTTGGACCTTGGTGGCGGTGCTAACCTTGGGGAGCGGGATTGTTATGGGGGCCGCCTGGGCCTACGAATCCTTGAATTTCGGTGGGTATTGGGCCTGGGATCCCGTTGAGAATGCCTCTCTTTTGCCCTGGCTTTTGATGGTGGGGGCCCTGCACGGCCTGCACGCTTACTCCAAAAGCGGTTATTCCCTCAAGTCCACCCTGATGATGGTGATGTTGGGTTTTGTTCTGGTGCTGTACGCTACTTTCTTGACCCGCTCGGGCATCCTGGGCGAAAGCTCGGTGCACTCGTTCACGGACCTGGGCTTGTCGGGCCAATTGTTGGCCTTTCTGTTTTTGTTTTTTGGTTTGATGGTGTTCCTTCTGGCCCTGCGCTGGAAAGAAATCCCCGGCAAGGAAAAGGGCGGTGAAGAGTCCGGTACCTCCCGCGAGTTTTGGTTGTTTGTCGGAAGCATGACCTTGGTGGTTTCTGCTTTTCAAATTCTTTTGACCACGTCCATCCCTGTTTTTAATGCCGTTGCCGGAACCAGCATGGCGCCACCCGCCGATGTGGTTTCTTACTACAACCGCTGGCAATTGCCCATCGCGGTCCTCATCCTGTTGATGGGCACCACCGCTTTTCGATTGCGCTTTGGACGCAGCGAGCCGGCCCCTGTGCTTCGTTGGATGATGATCATCACCGCCTTGTCCGTGGTTTTGACCCTGCTGATCGGGTATACGCAGCAGATCGGGTATTGGTCCTATCTGTTACTCATCTTTGCCGCATGCTACGCCATAGCGGGCAATCTTCATCAATTGTTTTTGGCCCGCAAACGACTCGCCTCCCAGGGTGGACTCTGGGCCCATTTGGGGTTCGGCTTGATGATGTTGGGCGTCCTGGTATCTTCCTCACGCAAGGAAGTGGTTTCCCTCAACCTCGAAGGCACCCCCTTGGGTGACAATTTCTCGCCGGCCCAGGCCCGTGAAAATGTGTTAATCTACCAAGATCAATCCAAAACGATGGCTGGTTACCAGGTGACCTATACCGGTGACTCGGTCGCAGGTCCCAACCGATATTACAAACTTCTTTTCCAAAAAAAGAACGCGCAAGGCCAGTGGGTCTACCATCAGACCCTTTACCCCAACGCCCAAATCAATCCCAAAATGGGGCTGATTGCATCGCCCGCTACCATGCATTTCTGGGACCACGATTTGTACATGCACGTTACCCAGGTTCCGGATCCCGAAAATTTTGAACAAAAATCCCGGACCTACGCCGAGCCAGTTTTGCATTACCTCGATGCCCGGGGGGATACGCTGATGCTCAAAGAATCGCTGGTAATTTTTGAAGGGCTCCAAACGCGATTGGACGATGAGTGGAAGGAGGAAACCGCAGGTGCTGAAGCCGCTGTTGGTGCACCGCTGCGGGTACGAAATCTCAACGAAGAATTTCGATTGATGCCCGTCTATGTGCTTCGCGGTGGGGTTGAATTCCGCTATCCGGACCAGACCCAAGAACCCGGAATGCGGGTTGAATTACAAAAAATTGATCCGCAATCCGGCCAAGTTGCCTTGTCCGTTCAAACCTTGCAACCAGCACCGCGGGCCTATGTTGTGCTCAAAATGTTACGGTTTCCTTGGATCAATGCGGTTTGGTACGGCAGTTTTCTCCTGGTTGGGGGACTCAGCCTGAGCGTTGTCCACCGCAACCGTCAATACAGCCGTGAGCGAACCGCTGATTAACCAGAGCCCCTCCCAGGAGACCTGGCTGACCTTGGTCGGTTCGGGACAGGCCGCGTGGGCCCTGGGTTCTGCGCTGCATGGAAGTGGTATCCGGGTTCAACGGGTCGTCGCGCGGCCCAACGGGCGGGGTGCCGCTCTGGCCCAGCGCCTTGAGGCATCGTGGGTGCCTTGGCATGCCGGTCAACCCCTCCCCAAGGAGGGGCCACCCTCCCCTGACCCAAGCAGACTTGAACCAAGCAGACCTGGCCCAACCCGCCTAACCTTGCTGGCGGTTTCGGACGATGCCCTACCGGGGGTGGCCTCTTTTTTTGGAACCGATCAAACCGATGCCCTCGTTCATTGCAGCGGAACTCGCTCTTTGGAGGACCTGGACGTTCATCCGGTCCGAGGGGTTTTTTGGCCCATTCTCAACCTCAGCAAGGCGGTTGAAACCCCTTGGAAGGGGGCACCCATCCTCATCCAAACCGAGGATGCATCCCTCCATCAAACCCTGCACCACTGGGCCCAGCGAATCGGTGCCACAGCGCGGGATGTGACCGAAGTCCAGCGTCAAAAACTGCATTTAGCGGCGGTTATGACGGCAAATTTTAACAATATACTCCTGCATTGGGGGCATCTTTTGACCCAAGAATGGGGAACCCATCGAGACCTATTTCCCATCCTCGCGCAACAGTTAAATGAATTTGAGCAAAACCCCCAAGACCCTTTGACCCGTCAAAGCGGTCCCGCCTGGCGCGGTGACCAACAAACCTTGGAATCGCATTTGCGCTTGCTCCAAGACGACCCGGAAGGAACCGCCCTCTACCGTTGGTTTAGCAGCCTGATCCAGCGATTGCGCGATCAATCCCCCACTTAAATCCATCCTTTGAGCCGATTCGCCTCCATCGCCTTGGTCCTACGAGGATTGCGACCCATCAACCTGATTCTCCTGATGTTGGCCCTGCCATCGTTCAGGTATTTTTTGATGTTACCGGTTCTTGAAACCCGCTTGCTCAACTTTGGGTTAAGCGACATGGGATTTGCCCTTTTGGTCCTGGGCGCGGGCATGATAGCCGGTGCAGGCAACCTGATCAATGATTATTTTGATCAGTTAAGCGACCGAATCAACCTCAAACAAAGGCAGGTCCCTTCCGAAAAAGTATTTTGGTCGGTGTACACCACCCTCAACCTCCTGGGGCTCTCGCTCTGCGGTTGGGCCGCTTGGGAAGCTGGCTTGCTCAACCTAACCTTGATTCCCCTGGCCGCCGTGATGCTCTTGTTCCGCTATTCAGAGCATTTCAAAGGCCGAAGTTGGTCCGGACCCCTGGTGATTGTTTTGTTATGCCTGCTATGGGTGGCCCTGCCTTGGCTCTACGAATTCAAGGCCATGGGCATTCTCTACCGATACTATCCCTCCGATGCCCAATACCTGAACCAAACCTGGCTGGTTTACCTGGGGCTGGTGGCCTTGGTCACTCTAAGTCGTGAACTCATCAAAGCCTGCCAAGACAGGGCCGGAGACCTCGCAGCCGGACTTCAAACCGTTGCGGTGGTGATGGGCCTCAAGGGCTGCCGGAACATGGCTTTCGGAGCTTGGCTACCGGTTCCTGTTTTGAATCTCTTCGTGGTGCGTCACCAGGTCTTGACCGGCGCCATCGCGGAGTCCCTCTATTCGAGCATCGCACTCCTCTTGGCGTTGGTGATCACCTACCGCCTTTACCGAGTGCAATCCTCCAACGATGCGGCTCGGGTTTCGTTGCTCCTCAAAGCCTATTTGGCCCTGGGTATCGGATCGCTTTGGGTCTATTATATGTTATTTCTTTATATGACCCCGTGATGATGCCCACCGCCCCCCTCGAATTGCGCTACAAATTGATATTGGGATCGGGTTCCCCCCGTCGACAGGAATTACTGCAGCGCGTCGGCCTGCCCTATGACCTGCGGGTGGTACCGGTGGATGAAACGGTGGATCCCTCCTGGAAAACGGACCAAGTGGCCGAACATCTTGCCCTCCAAAAAGCCAGGGCCATCCCCATCGATGATCATGAATTGCTGCTGACGGCCGATACCTTGGTTTTGTGCCAAGGCCAAATCCTGGGCAAACCCAAAGACCCAGCGGAGGCCGTCGCCATGCTACGCCTCTTGTCAGGGAACGAACACAATGTCATGACCGGGGTATGCCTGAGGACCACCCAAAAAGAAATCATCCTGGGAGCCCGTACCCGCCTCGAATGGTACCACCTCGATCCCAAGGAAATCGATTGGTACGTCCAGGAATACCAACCAATGGACAAGGCCGGTGCCTACGGTATCCAGGATTGGATGGGCCTGCGGGCTGTCAAATCCATCCAGGGTTGCCCCCTCAATGTCATGGGCCTTCCCCTGCCGCTGGTCTACGAACGATTGTTTTCGGAGTTTTCTATCGAAAGAGGAAGCCTCAATTCCATGCAGGTGCCCGATGCATTGGAATCGACCAATACCAAGGTACCACCGTGCAATTCAGCAATCTGACGTGCCATGGACAAGCCCAATCCCATCCCCTGCGATCGGGTGCTAAAGCTGACCTCAAAAATTCGCTCCTGAAGGGCCGGATCGATTCCGTTCCCGTAATCCCGTATCCTCGTAACGACCTGCTCATGAACCAAGGTCATCCCCAAATCCAGACGGACCTTGACTCCGTCAAAAGGCGTTGCTCCATCGCTCACCGCCTGGCAGGCGTTTTGTAACAAATTCTGGAGCACACGTTGCAATCGGCCTTTGTTGCCCCAAACCTCGCCCTTCCCTTCAGGAATTCGATCGGTCCAATGTACCTGGATTTGTTCCCCGTACCATGCCACCACCTCATCAACCGCCTCTGGCCATGAAAACCTTTCCTTGTCCGCCTCCTTTTCTTTGGCGAATTCACGGTAGGTATCCGCTATTTCGGTCAGAAAATCAATTTGTTGCAAGATGAGTTTCGCGTCGTTTTCAAACTTTTGGGTGAAGACCTCCGGGTTCTGGGCCTTGTCCCGTAACATCTTTTGAATACGCAACTTCATCGGTGTTAGCGGATTCTTGATATCGTGGGCGATCTGACTAGCCATTTCTTTCCAGGCGGTGTTGCGCTCGGCCGTGGCTAGTTTGGCTTCGTTCTCGGCCAAGGACTGCACCATTTGGTTGTAGGATTTGAGCAATAGCCCCAATTCCCCCCGGCCCTGGTCTTCGTTAATGGTGTTTTTTCGGCCTGATTTGGTTTGTAACATGGCTTTGGTGAGGGTCTGAAGGGGGGCGGCAACGCCTTTGGCCAAACGAAAGGCCAGGTATACCGCCAGCAAGGTCACCAAAATGAAGAACGAAAAAACACCGGCCAGGTACTCACTCAAGCCCCCCTTGTCAGTTTGGTTCAAAAAAGGCAAACCCAAAACAGCCAAGACTTTTCCATCCGAACCCCGCAATGCCTGATAGGCCCCTCGAAAATCCAAACGATCCAAACGCTCGTTGACCGAGCGGTATTGGTTTTCTCCTTGGCTCAAGGAATGCCAAACCTCATAGGGCATCCAATCCGAAACCAATTTTTGGTCAAACCAAAGACTGCGCGAGCCTCCTTTGAATCGCCCTCTTTCATCGTAAATATAAAAATCCAAATCATTGACCGACGCCCAATCTCTCAAGGCGCGAACCGAGCCTTCGGACAAGGCAGGATCTTGAACGGAGAGATTCTGGGCAACCCGATAAAACTGATTCATTTGGGACCACATGGCCGTTTCGGCCTCTCGCTCAAAGCGGCGCGTGATGAACCAAGTGGTGAAGGCTACCAGCAAAGCAATCACCCCAAATACCAGGGCGGTGGAGGCCCATTGAACTTTGGTTTGAAACCGTAGTTCAGCCCACCCGTTCCATGGGCTCCCTAGGCCCCATCGACGAATTCCCCCCATGGCCCGAAATCTTTCGGCCCAACCCAAAAAAAGCCAAACCAAGGCTCCAAACGAAATCGGTAAAACCAACGAAGGCCAAGCCAAAGCCTGCACCGCCCATTGACCGGATGGATTCCGGTAAACCAGCAAAGGACTGCCCCCATTCCATAACACCAAACGTTCTTGGGATGTTTCCACCGAACCCTCCCATTGCTTGGGCACCCGGTATGGGTACGGAGCCAAGCCTTCCTGAAAAACCAAAAATCCATCTTGGTACAAAGCCAAACCCAGGGCCGATGAGCCACCGACATTCAAGCCAGAACTTCTGCCCAAAATCGCCGGTATGGGGGATAAACTTGGGAAGAATTTTTGATTCAACCCCACCGACAACGTATCCGGTACAACGCCCGTTGGTCCCAAAGCCACCCGAACCCGGTAGGCGGTTCGACCTCCTTCGGGCTTTTCTTGGACCGAGCCTTTCCATTGCGTCCCCCCGTCGGTGGATGGAAGAAGGCTGTCTTCGGCCGGATGAAATTCAAAGGATTGAAAATCAAAAAAGGGTCGCAAGTTCCGCGAATGACGATCCAACAAGGCCTGCAAGGCCGCCCTGTTAGGGGGCAAGCTCCCCGCCGGAGACTGAAACGATGAATCGGAACGAAGCGCGTCAATCCAAGGCATAAAATAGGTATACGCCTCAATCGGTCGGGCTTGAACGAGTGCCTCGACTCGACTTCTGGCCTGGTCCAAACCCACCCTGGCATGTTGAGCATAACACAAAACTGATAAAAGCCCTCCAACCATCCCGTACAAGCCGATGCGCGTCCAAGTGGTTGCCAAAGGGCGATCCAAGGCCCAGCCAAGGACGGTCCAGGCCAGCCCCCCTAGACCCAAAACCAGCGACCATTCGTCCAATCCTTGCCAAATCCACCAGGCCGTTACGATGACAAGGGCACCGGGTACCAGCCAACGACGGTACGGAGCAATGGAATCGCGTCCTGTACGTTGAGCAGAAGGTGGAGACAGGAGCGCCGTCGCCAATCCCAGGACCAAAAGCAACCAAGCGGTATCATCCCAAGACCAACCCAAAGGATCGGCCCAGCCTATTTTGCGATATCCTGCATCCAGCGAACAGGCCAGCAAAACATAGGACCCCCAAACCCGCACAGGACCACTCCAAAAGACCGTAAAACGAGCGGTCATTGGTAAAACCCACAAGCTCACCAAGGCCAGAACCGCTTGGCTCCACGCCCAACCCTTCAGGGGCTCGTGCAGCGAAAAAAATTCCGATTCACCCAATCGTCCTTTGTAAAGCCAGAGTAGGCCGGTGATCAAACCGACGCCCCACGAAAACAAGGAAATCGTTGCAGACCAAGGGCCAGACGAGGGACGATACCGTATCCATAACAAGGCCCACAGTGAGAGCCATATCAACATGCCAGCATTGAACCAGGTTTGAATCCGGGGGTCATCGACCGTTGCAGCGGCCTTGCCTGCAATCTTGAACCAAACCCTGCCCCGCCATTGAACGGGATGCCCGCTGCGTTCCTCTTGAGGTCTCCAAACCAAGAGATGTTCACCCCCCACCCCGGGCCATTGCAAACCATCCAAGAGGGAGATGGACGCCAGGGGGTACCGGTAGGTCAATCGGTAAAACAAAACCTGGACTCCGGCATCCACCCGCTTGACCCAGGCCAAACCCTGACCGTTTTGGACCTCCACAAAATGCAGACCTCTCAAGGAGGCCAACATTTTATCGTCCGAGGACATTAAGCCACGACCCGACCAAAAGAGACGCTGACCTTTGGCATCCAACAAGATGTTTTCAAACCCTGCAGGCGGAGCCGCGTCCCAGGGTTGGATAGCCTGTGCCAACTTGTCCAGTTCCGGGAGGCGCTGTTCAAGGTAGGCATCCGCATCCGCTGCCAGGTCATCGCTGCTACGCTGGAGTCGCGGATAACACCAAATTAACCACGCGGCGACCAGCAACAGTCCCAACAGAACCCATCCTTGGATCCGGTCCCCGGCCACCGTCCATCGCTTCATAATCGATTACGTTTGAGGGCCCCATTCGCGGCGGACATAGGATGCCACCCCCTCTTCGAGGGAGGTGAATGCGTGGTCGCAGCCCAAACGCCCCATCCATTCCATGTCGGCGCAGGTATAGTATTGATAGCTATCCCGAATGGAAAGCGGGGTATCCACAAATTCAATCCGGGGCTCCAGCTGCAAACTGGCAAAAAGTGCGAGAACCAGGTCCTTGAAGGTACGAGCCTGGCCGGTGCCCAGGTTGTAAAGCCCCCCCGGGTGATCATGGGTCATGAACCAAAGGCAAACGGCCGCCACATCATCAACCCAAACGAAATCGCGGCTTTGATGCCCGTCCTCAATATCCGGGCGATGCGAACGAAACAATTGGACCTTACCGGTTTCCTGAATCTGACGGTAGGCGTGCCATACCACGGATGCCATCCGGCCTTTGGGACCTTCGCCCGGTCCGAAAACATTAAAAAATTTGAGCCCGGCCCAACGCAAAGGCGTTCGATGCTGCTCCCGCACCCACAGGTCAAATCGATGTTTGGACCAAGCGTAGGGGTTCAAAGGACGATAGCGTTCCAACCCATCCATTCCATCCTTGAACCCGTGCTCGCCGCCGCCGTAGGTTGCGGCCGAAGAAGCATAAACCAACGGCAAGCCAAACTCAGCACAAATTCGCCAGACTTCTTTGGAATAATTCAAATTCAGGCGATCAAAGACTTCCTCATCCCCCAGCATGGTGTCGGTTCTTGCACCCAAGTGAAAAACCTGCTGAACGTAGGCCTGGTTTTGGTGCAGCCAGTCGGGAAAAGCCTCCCGATGGACGGTTTGGCCAAGCAGTCCGGATTCCAGACGCTGGGCCTTGGTCGGGTCGTTCCAATCGTCCACCAAGACCAAATCCCGGTATCCCAGCCCGTTGAGGCGAGCGGCCAGGTGCGCTCCAATAAATCCTCCAGCTCCTGTTACGATTATCATTGCCCAAAATTAAGCCTTTGTATCTTTGGCCGCCTATGATTCTTGTTACCCGCAAAGCTCATTTCAACGCCGCTCACAAATTGTGGAATCCCCAATGGGACCAAGCACGCAACGAAGAGGTCTTTGGCAAATGCGCCAACAAGCATTGGCACGGGCATAATTTTGAACTTTGGGTCACCGTGGCCGGTGAAGTGGATCCGGATACCGGCTTTGTGGTCGACCTCAAATGGCTCAAAAAAATCATCGAAGACCGGGTCATTGAACCTCTGGACCATTCGAATATCAACCTGGACGTGCCTTTCATGCAGGGTCGCATGGCCTCGACGGAGAACCTGGCCATGGCTATTTGGGACCAATTGTGGGAAACCCTGCAGCACCCCCGCTACCGCCTTTACAGCCTCCAACTCTTTGAAACCCCCAACAATTCCGTGACCTATTACGGTCCCGGTTTTGGAGGCCTTCCCCCCGCACCTTAAACCAACCCAAACCTATGCGCGCCTATCTCTTTCCTGGACAAGGATCCCAATACCCCGGCATGGGCCGCGATTTGCTGGCCCTGGATCCCTTGGCCGAAACCCGTTTGGATCAGGCCTCCGAAATCCTGGGCTATTCCATCAAGAGCCTCCTTTGCGATGGCAGCGAAGAAGATCTCAAAGCCACCAAAGTGACCCAGCCGGCCGTTTTCTTGTACTCCGTGATTTGGGCCGAAATCCTGGGGGAACGCTTTGAACCATCGATGGTTGCCGGGCATTCCTTGGGAGAATTTTCGGCCTTGACAGCTGCCGGGGCCCTGGACTTTGGGGACGGATTGCGCCTCGTGGCCCTGCGGGCCGCGGCCATGCAAAAAGCCTGTGAAGAACAACCTTCGACCATGGCGGCGGTTTTGGGACTGGACGACGAGCGGGTGGTCGAAATTTGTGCCAGCGTCCATTCCGAAACGGTGGTAGCCGCTAATTTTAATTGCCCCGGTCAGGTGGTCATTTCCGGAGGACCCGTTGGCGTCCACGAAGCCGGCCAAAAAGCCATCGAAGCCGGAGCCCTCAAGGTCGTCCCCTTGCAGGTCGGCGGAGCCTTCCATTCGCCTTACATGGCCAGCGCCGCCCAAGCCTTGGAAACCGCCTTGGCGGCCACCACACTGCGCGCACCACGCTGCCCCGTTTACCAAAACATAGCCCCCAACGAAGGCCGAATCGATCCTGAGAAAATACGGGAAGGCCTCAACCTTCAGTTAACCGGTGCCGTGCAATGGACGCAAGGCGTTCGGGCGATGATCCGTGATGGGGCCACCGAATTCAGTGAGCTGGGACCCGGCAAAGTTTTGCAAGGCCTTATGCGCAAGATTGATCGTCAGGCTGCTGTGGTAGCGGTTCTTTGATAACCCGCAGCATGCGGGGTTTGCCTTGCATATCCCTGCGGATTTGGGCCTGACAGCCAGTCCATAACAACAAACATTCCTCGGCATAACGCGGGTTGAGCTCCAGCCAAAAAGAACGGGCCACCGGATCTTTCAAAAAATGTTCTGCCAATGCGCGGTATACATCCAGCGGGTCCGGACTCGGGGCAAAGAGAGCCGTAGAAGGCTCATAGTCAAGGACATGTTTCTCCATTTGGGCGGCTTCATCCAGACCGATGTAGGGTGGATTGCTGATCCATAAAGCCGCCGAGGGCGGCACCCAGGCCTTGTCCATAAAGTCAGCCTGCAGGCCAACAAAACTCGACTCCAAGCCCCAGGCTACGGCATTCTTTCGGGCGGTTTTCAACGCCTCCGCCGAAACATCCACCCCGTAAACCGGACAGCAAACTCCCTTCCAAGCCAGAGCCAGGGCCAGGCAACCGCTCCCTGTTCCCAAATCCAAAAAAGCCTCCGCGTGGTTCTCCTTTGCTTCAAGGACCCAGGCCACCAATTCTTCGGATTCAGGCCTTGGAATGAGAACCGAGCCGTCGACCTCCAGGGTTCTTCCCATGAACCAGGCCTTGCGCAGAACATATTGAACCGGTTCTCGAGATACAAGGCGGTTCCACTGGACTTCGTCCGGATCCTGCGAAGATTCTTCCATCCAAAAGCGACGCATCGCGGCCAATTCCCCGGAGGGGTAATGATGGCCCAAACGGCGCTTCCATTCCCCCATTGTTGCCGTCCCGCTTGAATTCATTGTGCAGGCAAGTTAGGCAGAAGAACTAATTTTGACGATACCATGATGCTCCCCCCTCTGCCATCGGATTGGCCATTTATTCGTCGCTGCTTGGAATTGGCCGATGTCCCCGGATCGGCGGTCTCTCCCAACCCCTTGGTAGGTGCCTTGATTACGTTGGACAACCGGGTCGTTGCGGAGGGTTTTCACCAGTCCTGCGGCTTGGCCCATGCCGAAATTAACGCGCTAAAGGCTTGGAAGTCCTACCTCCAAGATCACCAAATCGGTGAAGGAGCTGCTGCGGCCGCCACGCTCTATATCAGCTTGGAACCCTGCAATCATCACGGCCGAACCCCGCCCTGCACGGAGGCCATCCTTGCATCTGGAATTGGAACGGTGGTCTACGCCTGCACCGATCCCCATCCCTTGGTCCAGGGCCGAGGTTTGGAACGACTTCGAACCGCCGGCCTTCAGGTCCGCGGTCCCGTTCTGGAAAAAGAAGCCCGCTGGATGAACCGACGCTTCGAAACCATGGTCCACCAAAATCGACCCTATACCGTACTCAAATGGGCTCGAACCGCGGACGGGTACCTTGACCAAGGAGAAAACGGGCCCGGGCCTCGAATCAGCGGACCCCAGGCACAGCGTTGGGTCCATCGCCTCCGCAGGGAACAAGCCGCCTTGTTGGTGGGCGCCCGCACCCTCCTTCTTGACAACCCTATTCTGGATGCCCGGTTGGCGGGTCCGCCCCATCCGCGCATCGCCGTTGCAGGGGATTCCCGACCCTGGCCCCTTGATCTTCAGGTTATGCATCGAAATCCCCAACCCCTCCCTATGCCCTGGCCAACGAACGACCCGTCTGATTCGGGGCCAACCAAGAGCCCCGAGGGACTCAAGTCCTGGCATAAGATCCTTGTGGAGGAGGGACTGAATTCCGTGTTGGTTGAGGGTGGCGCCAAAACCCTGGAGCTTTTCCTTCAAGAAGGCTTTTGGGACGAAATTCATGTCATCGAAAACCCCCACATGCACACCGGAAAGGGGACGCCCGCTCCCGCTGAGCCCCAGACCCCCCTCTTCAGTGGACACCTGGGCACGGACCTTTACCGGGTCTATCTGCACCCCGCTTGGGTTGCTGGACAAAATGCTCCCGACCTGGATTATCTTCGCGACCACTTTAGACTTCAACTCTCCCCATCATGAATCACAAAATCCTCCACGCCGTCCTTTTGGCCACCGGGCTCTGGACTGTATCCTGCAATGCCCAAAACAACAAAATGAAAAAAGAAGACCTCAAAACCGAATTGGACAGCGTATCCTATGGATTGGGCGTAAACATCGCCTCGAACATCAAAACCCAAGGAATCAAGGAATTGAACCTCCAGGCCATGATGAAAGGCATGGAACATATTTTGGCAGGTGACAGCCCCTGGATGGGTGATCAAGAAGCCATGATGGCCATTCAAGCCTATTTCACCAAGATCTCCGAAGCCAAGGGTGCCGAAAGCAAGAAAGAAGGCGAAGCCTACCTGGCCGATAACGCTAAGAAAAAAGGGATCACAACCACCGCAAGCGGTTTGCAATACGAAGTCGTCAAGATGGGCGACGGAGCCAAGCCCCTAGCGACCGACGAAGTCACAGTTCATTACCACGGAACCACCACCAAAGGGGAAGTATTTGATTCCTCCAAGGAGCGCGGTGAACCCGCCACCTTCCCACTCAATGGTGTGATCGCTGGCTGGACCGAAGGCCTACAGCTCATGCCCAAAGGCTCCATCTTCAAGCTCTACCTGCCCAGCAATCTGGCCTACGGTGAGCGTGGTGCCGGCGAAAAAATCCCACCGCATGCTGTGCTGATTTTTGAAGTCGAATTGCTCGACATCAAGAAAAAGTAAGCTGGACACTGGGACCCCTATCCCCGTCGAGCACCCATGGTGATCGAACTTTTGCTGATTGGGAAAATTCGTGAACCCTATGTGGTGAACGGATGCGAACATTTTCATGAACGCCTGCGGCATTATTGCCGTCTGACCGTCACGGAACTGGCCATCAAAGAACAAGGCCTTTCACCGGAGGATCAAAAGTCAGCCGAGAATCGCTTGATTCTTAGCAAGTTAAAGCCACGTCACGCGCTGGTTGTCTTGGATGAACGGGGCCAGTCGGTGAGCAGTTCGGGCTTGGCGGGGCAACTCGAAAAATGGGGCAATGCTGGAACGGACCGCGTTCAATTTGTGGTCGGCGGTGCCTACGGAGTTCAGGATGAATTACGTCGCAAGGCCGACTGGATTTGGTCCCTTTCTCCCCTTACCTTTCCGCATCCCTTGGTACGTCTGATTTTGATGGAACAATTGTACCGAGGGTTCAGCATTCTAAATCACCAACCCTATCATCATGGATAAGCCCGGTTCCCTTCACCGCCCCCAGCGGCGCGTTCTCCTGTTGGGCTACAGCGGTCTGGTGGGTCAAGCCTTGCTGGAACTTTGCATCAAGAGCGATCAGGTTTACGAAATTCTTTGCCTGGGCCGAACCCAGCCTCCTTTTACCCATTACAAATTACGCTGGGAGCATTCCACCCTCCTGGAGCCCGGTACCGATGCCGGTCATTATACGGCCATTGACCGGGTTTTTTGTTGCTTGGGGACCACCCTTCGCAAAGCAGGGTCCCTGGAAGCCTTTCGCAGGGTCGATTACCAAATGGTGGTGGATGCCGGTATCCTGGCCCGTCAAGCAGGGGTTCCCTACTTTGGCGTTGTTTCATCCGCCGGCGCAAATACCCAGTCCAGATTACCCTATGCCCGCACCAAGGGGGAAGTGGAAGACGCTCTTCGCCGCTTGGAATTTGATCGGCTGAGTCTATTCCGCCCCGGCCTCTTGTTGGGCGATCGGAGCGAAAGCCGGCCTGCCGAATACGTAGCAAGGTTAACCTACCGACTCTGGGATTTTTTGTTGCCCCGCTCCATGGCCGCCGTGGCCGCCAAAGAGGTAGCCGCCGCCATGCTCTTGGATAGCCTCAAGGACGACCAAGGCACCGACGTTTACGACAGCCGCCAAATCAAAATATTGGCGGGTTTACTTCCCCGATAACCCCGGCTTCGTCCCCTTTGAATCCCGCCGTCTCCAGGCAGAGACCGGAGGAATACCCGGCAGGCTTAACCAACCTTGGGGAGCGCGTTGCCTAACTTCCATCTCCAGACCGTTGGTAACCGCCACAACGGGTGCAGGAATCTGCATTTCATACCCCGAAACCTGCCACCAAACCTCTTCGCTCAGCATCGTTTGCGGTGCTTTGCATTCCACCAAAACCAACGGTTCGCCCTCCTTGCCAATCACCAGCAAATCCATGCGCGTCGAGTCCACACCGCCCCCTACTCGCTTTTCGATGACCAATCGGTTCTTGGGATAGCCCAAGTGGTTCACCAAATAATGGGCCAGGTGTTGGCGGACCCATTCCTCGGGACCCAGAACCAACCAGCGACGCCGGAAAGCATCCCAAACCTCTTCACGCTCCTTGTGCCAACGACGAAGCAGCGCCACCTCAGGAAAAAGGAGGGGTCGATTCAATGGGGGCCTATTCTCCATCATGGGACATCCAAAACTAAAGCATCGGCGTAATTTTGAATGAATAAACCATGAAAAGCAAGGAAGAAATTGTGCACGATTGGCTGCCCCGCTACACGGGTTTGGCTTTGGGAGATTTTACGCCGTATATCCTGCTCACCAATTTCAGCCATTACCTGGAACTTTTTGCGGAGAAATTCAACGTCCCTATCCAAGGTTTGGACAAACCCATCAGCAGTGTCCGTTCCGGCGGTATCACCTTGTTGAATTTTGGGATGGGTTCTCCGATGGCCGCAACGGTGATGGATTTGCTCACGGCCGTTTCCCCCAAAGCCGTTCTGTTTTTGGGCAAGTGCGGTGGTCTCAAAAAGAAAAACGCCTTGGGCGATTTTATTTTGCCCATCGCCGCCATACGAGGCGAGGGTACCTCCAGCGATTACTTTCCTCCCGAAGTACCAGCCTTGCCCTCCTTTGCCCTCCAAAAAGCCCTCTCCACCACCATCCGCGACCTGGGCCTGGACTATTGGACCGGGACCGTTTACACCACCAACCGGCGGGTTTGGGAGCATGACAAAGTCTTCAAAGCTTACCTCCAAAAAATCCGCGCTATGGCCATTGACATGGAGACCGCCACTTTGTTTTCGGTCGGCTTTTACAACGGCATTCCCAGCGGGGCTTTGTTGTTGGTCAGCGATCAGCCCATGATACCCGAAGGGGTCAAAACAGGGGTCAGCGACCGCCGAGTGACCGCTCATTATGCCCAAACCCACTTGGAAATCGGAATCCAGGCCTTGAATACACTTATAAATAACGGATTAACAGTCAAACATTTGCGTTTCTAATGGCTGCCAAAATTGCCCGCGAATGTTTGCAACAACCCCAGGAAGTCCTCCGCTGGTCCGGATCGGTTTTGGTACAGGGCGAAGAACCCTATTTTGTGGATGCCTTGGGAGATTTATTGGAAAACCGCTTCCTTCCCGAACAGGCCCGCGATTTTAATCAAACGATTTTGTACGGCAAAGAATGCGATGCCGAACAAATATTCAGTGCTGCCAAACTCTTCCCCTTCATGGCCGAACAGCGGCTGGTATTGGTGCGGGAAGCCCAACAAATGGCAGACAAAGAATGGGAAAAACTAGGAGCCTACCTCCAAAACCCTCTTGCATCCACCCTCCTGGTCCTGCTGTACCGGGGCAAGAACCTGGACCGTCGCAAAAAAACCTACAAAATCCTGGAGCAAAAAGGCTTGGTGGTCCAAAGCGATTCCCTCAAGGACCGGCAATTGGAGTCTTGGTTGGACGAAAAAGTAGCGGGGCATGGTTTTAAACTCAACCCCCAAGCCAAAGCCCTGCTCTTGGAATTTGTTGGCAATCGACCGGATCTTCTCGCCTCCGAGATCGAAAAACTCAGCCTCAACCTTCGGGACGGCGAACGCATTGAACCCGAGCATATCGAGAAATTTGTGGGGATTTCGAGGGAGTACAATGTGTTTGAACTCCAAGACGCCCTCGGAGAACAAGACGCGACCAGGGCCTACCGATTGGCCGTCCACCTGGGCCAACAACCCAAAGCGTCCAATTTTAGTCTGCCCCTTTGCGTTGGGACTTTGTATGCTTTTTATCAAAAAGTGGCCTTGGTCCACGAGGCCTCGGATGCAGCCCCTCAGGCGTTGGCGACCTTGCTCGGCGTGCATCCGTATTTTGTTACGGCTTACCGCAAATACGCCCGCTCCCTGCGTCCGCCCCGGCTTCGGCGCAGCATACGTATCCTCATGGAATACGATCTCAAATCCAAAGGGATGGGTCAAGGAGGCCAGGTGGGCGAAGCGGAGCTGACCCGCGAAATGATCCAGCAATTGCTGCTGGATTAGCCAAGTAATTTAACGACCTTCGAAATACAATCGAGCCCTGGACTCGTCCAAGCGGATCTGGCTTTGCAATTCTTCGAGGCTATCAAATTTGCGATCGTCCCTCAAGCGGCTCAAAAAGCGAATGGTCATTTCTTGGCCATACAAATCCCCGTCGTATTCCATCAAATGGACCTCCACCACCGACTTTCCATGGCTCTGAAGGGTTGGGCGAGGGCCGATGTACGCCATGCTTTGTTTCCAATCCGAACCAACCCGGGCATGGACCGCATAGATTCCTGATTTGGGAATTAATTTGTTGGGGTCGTCCACCGAAAGGTTGGCCGTCGGATAACCCAAACGTCGTCCGACCTGATCCCCGTGAACCACCGTGCCGCTCAAGGTATACGGATACCCCAAAAACATTTGGGCCAAAGCCACATCACCGCTTTCCAACGAATGCCGGATTTTGGTCGAGGAAACAGCCATCTGATCCAAAGCCTGACGTCCAATTTCTTGAACCGTAAAAGGCCACTGTTCGGTCATTCGCTGCAAAAAGGCATAATCCCCTTCCCGGTCCTTCCCAAAACGATGGTTGTATCCAATGACCAAGTGGGCAACGCCCATGCCTTGGACCAATCGGCCCAAAAATTCAGCCGCTGTTTGGTTGGAAAATTCCTTGTCAAAGGGGACCACAAACAAGATGTCCAGCCCCAAGGCTTCCAACATTTCCCGTTTTTCGCGGTTGCTGCTCAACAGTTTCAATTTATCCGGGTCTTTGTTGAGAACCATGCGGGGGTGCGGATCAAAGGTCATGAGGGTCGCCAGGCATTGCCGCTCTTTGGCTTCGCGCACCAAGGCCGAGATAATTTCGGCATGGGCCAAATGCACCCCATCGTAGGAACCCATGGTGAGGGCCAAGGGTGCCGACTTGCGGTAATCTTCCAGGTTGTTAACGACGAGCATGATCCGTTGGGGAATCGATTTGCAAAAATGCGTCAAAATCTTCAAGCTGAAACGCTTGGTCCAAGGTAATGGAACCAATTCCTGTTCGACGCAGGCCCTCCAGGTAGGCGCCGCATCCCCAATAGGCCCCCAAATCATGGGCCAGGGACCGGATATACGTTCCCTTGCCGCAACGGATTCGCAATTGCATTTGAGGTTTATTCCATCCCAGCAGGTCGATGGCCTCGATATGCACCGTTCTGGCCTGCATTTCAAGGCTCTTTCCTTGCCGGGCCCTGGTATAGGACCGCACCCCGTCCACCTTAATCGCCGAATGGGCCGGGGGCTTTTGTTGAATGAACCCGACCATGGTCCCCAAGCCTTCGAGGATGGTCTTGGGTTCCAAATCAAAATCGACACCGCTGCTTTGAACCGGAGTTTCCAAATCGTAGGATTCGGTGACCGCCCCAAGAACGACCGAGGCCTCGTAGGTTTTGACACCACCCATCCATTGGTCAATTTCCTTGGTTTTGGCACCTATGCACAGAATTAGCAAGCCATCTGCCAATGGATCCAAGGTCCCGGCATGTCCGATTTTAGCGCCCTTCAAGCGGTTCCTCACCCGACGTACCACGTCAAAGCTGGTCCAAGTTCGGGGCTTGTGCACCGGCAAAACGGAACCGGCCTTCAGGATTTCCAACGAAGGCAGGCCGCTTTGTTTAGTCCAAAGTCCATCCACCCCAGACATAGGCCACCAAAAACAACAAACCAACCAAAATACGATAATAGCCAAAGGCCTTGAAACCAAACCGATCGATCCCCACAATGAAGGCCTTCACGGCCAATAGGGCGACCCCAAAAGCAACAAGCCCCCCGGTCAAGAGCATGGGCCAGGCATTGGAGGATATCTGATCGTATTGCTTGAGCAGATCGTAACCCGTGGCAGCCGCCATGGTTGGCAAGGCCAACAAAAAACTTAACTCAGCGGCTAGGCTTCGACTCAGCCCCACCGAAACCCCGCCAAAAATAGTAGCAGCCGCCCTGGAAACCCCGGGAATCATGCTGATGCATTGAACCAAACCTACTTTTATCAAGGCCGTGTACGGCATGCTTTCGATGGATGCGTGCCGGGATTCTCGACGATCCGACCAACGGTCTAATAAAATCAAAACGACCCCACCCACCACCAAGGAAATGCTCACCGTTACCGCGTTAAACAAATATTCTTTGATGGTTTGGTAGGCCAAAAATCCAACCAACCCGGTCGGCAAAAAGGCAATGAACAATTTGAAATAAATAACAGGTCCCCTCAGGAACCGGGGGTAATAAAGGGTCAAGACCGCAAGGATGGCGCCTAATTGAATAAAAACTTCAAATAACTCCAGCAAAGGAGTTTGTTTCCAGCCCATTAGGGAGGAAACCAAAATCATGTGACCGGTCGATGAAACCGGTAAAAACTCGGTTAGGCCCTCGACGATCGCCAGAACCCAAACGGCCAGCCAATCCATTAGGACCGGGGACGGTAGAGAATCGCGGCTAATTCAACCAAGTACCCCAAGGAAATGACCAACGGCGCCAAGGTGATTTTGGTGAAGGAGTAGATGTCTTCTTTCCCGATCATCAGCATATTTCCCACCACCAGCAAGACCAGTCCCAACAACATCAAGCGATAATTCATCGGGCCAAACAAAGGCGCACCCTTGCGACGAAAAGCATCCGTGATGGAAGAAGAAGGGGCGTTAGCGGTTTTGGTAGAAGTTGCTTTGTAGGCCATAACGAGGGAACGGTAGGGGGCTCAAAAGGATTTAGTGCAATTGATCCGATTCAAGGCGAAGATACTTGTTGAGGGCCACATAATGGCTCAACCAACCGGTCAGGAGGGAAAAGCCCAGCAATCCCCCCGCCAAAACCAGGACCTGAAGCCCCGCACCGGGGTAATTCAAATCAGGGGCCCACTGCAGAACCCAGGCCATGGTACCCAGCAGGAGAACGCAGCCCCCCGCCCAGGCCATGATCGACCATTTCAAAGCCCTGCGCAGGTAGGGTTGGCGAATAAATCGATCATCCGCACCCACCAATTGCATGGAACGAATCAAATGACGGTCGGCAAAGAGGACCAAGCGAACCGATTGGTCAATCAAAAGCCAGGTCAACCCAAAAAGCGCCCCGCTCAATCCCAAGAGAATCCAAGCCATGGTGCCAAAATTGCGTTCAAGGGAGGCCAGCAAGCGCACGGGGTATGCGACATCGCTCACCAAAGGCAAAACGGCCAATTTGCGCTGGAGTTCCTCAAAGGCCACCTTTTCACCGAAACGGTAATGGACACGAACCTTGACCGATGCCAGCAAGGGATTTTCGCCCAAGAAGTCAACGAAATCCTCCCCCAATTCTTGGCTCATTTCTCGGGCTGCCTCATCGCGACTTACATACCGACACTGTTTGACCTCGGGCATCCGGCGAACCGTTTGTAACAATGCTCGAATCTCAGCAGGCTGCGCTTCTTGACGCAAAAAAACCTGAATCTCTACGTTTTCATGCAAATATTCCACCCACCAGCGGGCCTGCACCGCAATGATTCCCATCAGGCCCAACAAAAAAAGCACCAAACCCTGCGAACCAAAGGCCGAGACCCTGGAACGGGAGACCGATGAACGCAGGAGCGTGGGGGCGGTGAGCTTCATAAGTCGCAAAAATAAAACAAATAAGCCCCGTAGCCTTGGTCTTGGCTTTGAACTAAATTCGCCTGAATTCAACACCCTACCCTTGAACCCCTCCCCGACTTTTCAGGAAATGGAAGCCCGATGGCAAGCCTATTGGCATCAAAACGGCACCTACCGCACCAAAGAACCCCTTGATGGCCAACCCAAAACCTATGTACTGGATATGTTCCCTTACCCTTCGGGGGCCGGGCTCCACGTAGGGCATCCCTTGGGCTATATCGCATCGGATGTGGTGGCCAGGCTCCGCAGAATGCAGGGCCATGCGGTCCTCCATCCCATGGGATTTGACGCCTTTGGCCTGCCGGCGGAACAATACGCGATCCAAACCGGGCAACACCCCCGCACCACCACCGTCCAGAACAGCGCCCGGTACCGGGAACAACTGGGTCGGCTGGGCTTCAGTTTTGACTGGGACCGCCAAATCGACACCAGCGATCCTAACTACTACCGTTGGACCCAATGGATGTTTCTGCGCATGTTTGATTCCTGGTTCGATAACGAGGCCCAAAAGGCCCGATCGATCGCGGAATTGGAGGACTATCTGAGTCAACACGGCAACCACCACCTGCAAGCCGCCTGTTCCGAGCAAACGCCGTCGATCAGCGCCCAGGACTGGGCGACCATGGATGAGCGGAGCCGGCGTCGAATCCTGATGCATTACCGCTTGGCCTACCGCGCCATGGCCAGGGTCAATTGGTGCCCGGCTTTGGGGACCGTTTTGGCCAACGACGAAGTCAAAGACGGTTTTTCGGAAAGGGGCGGACATCCGGTGGAACAACGCCTGATGCCCCAATGGATGCTTCGAATTTCTGCCTACGCGGACCGCTTACTCGAGGGCATGGACGAGCTCCAATGGTCCGAATCCATCAAAGAACACCAACGCCATTGGATTGGACGATCGGTGGGTGCCCAGGTTCGCTTTGAAACGGCTTGCGGGACCTTGGAAGTTTTTACCACCCGACCCGATACCCTCTTTGGGGTCAGCTTTGTGGTCGTTGCCCCCGAACACCCCTGGGTTGAACGCCTCACCACCCCCGAACAATCCGAACAAATTCAGGCCTACCTTCTTCAGACCAAAGGCCGCAGCGAACGCGATCGCCAAGCCGAAACCCGCAGAATCAGCGGCTGCTTCACGGGCAGCTACGCTCGACACCCGATCACGGGGCAACAGGTCCCGGTTTGGACCGCTGATTATGTTTTGGCCGGCTACGGGACCGGCGTGGTCATGGGGGTCCCGGCCGGTGATCATCGGGACTGGAACTTTGCGACTCATTTTGGCTTGGACATCCCTGCGATTTTTGTCAACCAGGACCCCTCAACGGGGGCCTGCGATGACCGCCATGCGGTGCTCAAGTCGTCCCAGTTTTTGGACGGACTCAACGCCCATCAAGCCATCCCCGCCGTCATTGCTGAACTTCAAAAAACAGACCGCGGCTTTGCTGTAACACGTTATCGTTTGAGGGATGCCGTTTTTTCACGGCAACGCTACTGGGGCGAACCGGTCCCCATGGTGATGGATGGCGAAGATCCCTATCCACTCCCGGATTCGGCCCTGCCTCTTTTGCTCCCGGATATTGATCGCTACCTGCCAACGGCCGATGGCGAACCTCCCTTGGCACGGGCCAAGGATTGGACTTGGCAGGGTCTTCCGTTGGAAACCACCACCATGCCCGGTTGGGCCGGTTCCAGCTGGTATTTTTTGCGTTATACCGATCCCCAAAACCAAGAAGTCTTTGCAGATCCCGCCGCGATGAAGGCCTGGGGCGCCGTGGATTTGTACATTGGGGGGGCTGAACATGCCACGGGGCATTTGCTCTATGCTCGCTTTTGGAATCATTTTTTGTTTGATCGTGGCCTGGTTCCCTTTCGTGAGCCCTTCAAGCGCCTGGTCAATCAGGGCATGATTCAAGGGGTATCGGAATATGTTTACCGTTCCCACCCGGCCCTATCGCTGGAATGGTGGAACCAATGCCGGGAGACCCAAGGAAAAAGTGCCCCAAGCGTGCATCCCCTGACCCAGGCAAGTGCGGGCACCCCCCTCCTCGTTTCCGAAGATTGGCTTCAAGATTTGTTATCAAATCCCCATACCGCCGCTACCCTCCACGAATACCCCGGATTCCGCACCTCGGTGGACGTTCGCTTTGTCGACAAAAATCTTTTGGACATCCCTTCCCTCCTAGCGGGTTCCCCCGAAACAGCCGAATGGCAAAACGCCGTTTGGCTCAACCGCCATGGGAACACAGGAGCGGACGCGCTGGGATTTGAATTCAAGACCCGATCCGAGGTCGAAAAAATGTCCAAGTCCAAACGCAATGTCGTCAACCCCGATACCGTTGTTGACCAATACGGGGCCGATACCCTTCGTCTTTACGAATTGTTTTTGGGCCCCCTCGAAGATGCCAAGCCCTGGGATACCCAAGGCATTGAGGGGGTTTACCGATTTCTCCAAAAAGTAAACCGCCACGTTCGTTCATCCGAGGTTCATTCGTCCGATCCGGACGAAGCCGCCCTTCGCATTTTGCATCGTTGCCTTCGCAGAGTTCACGATGGATTGGAACGAATGGCCCTCAATACTTGCATTTCGGCGATGATGATTGGCATGAACGAGATTCAAAGCGCGGGGCTCTTTCATCGCCAAATCCTGGACCCCTATGTCCGGATGTTGGCTCCGTTTGCACCCCATTTGGCCGAAGAACTGTGGGCAGTCTTGGGTCACGAACCTTCGGTTCACCACGCCCCTTATCCCAACTGGGAATCCATCTACTTGGAACAGGATACCTACTTGTATCCGGTTCAGCACAATGGCAAAGTCCGTTTGCAAGTGGAACTTCCGGCCAAAGGCCTCCCAGAAGATTTAGTCCAGCTAGCCCTGGCACACCCCAAGGTGGTGGAATGGCTCAACGGCCGGATCCCTACCAAAACGATTGCCGTACCTGGTCGAATCATTAACATTGTTTTGCCCAATCAACCCTAAACAAGGCCTTCTTTCGATCCTACACATCCTCCAAAATTTCGCCCAAATGATTTGCAATCAATCCCTTAAACACCGGCTGTCCCTTACAGCCTTGACGCTTTTGCTCACCCTTAGCCTTGGTTGGCCGGCGACCTTGCAGGCTCAGTCCCAGGGAGACCCCGTGCTCAACGAAGAAATGTTATGGAAAATGTCCATGGTCCAGGCTCCCGTGGCCTCACCCGATGGGCAGCGCTTGGTGTACGGGGTCAGGACCACCGAATTAGCCCTTAACAAATCCCAAACCGACCTGTATATCCTGGATTTAAGCCTTCAAAAATCCACCCGCCTCACCACCACCCCATCGTCCGAAAGCGAAGTCCGATGGAGCCCCGACGGGCAATGGCTGGTTTTTCTCTACTCGGTGGATGGTCAAATGCAAATGCATCGCATGCGGCCCGATGGCAGCGGCAGGGAATGCCTGAGCGCGGTCCCCGGCGGTGTGGAAGGCTTTGGATTATCCCCCCAAGGTGGGCATTGGTTTTACCTGGCAAGGGTCCGCATGGAACCCACGCTGCGTGATCGCTACCCGGAACTGCCTTTATCCAGCGGTCGCCTTTACGATCAGTTGATGCACCGACATTGGGACCGTTGGCACGACGGGACCTACAGCCATGTTTTTGTCCAAGCATTGCGCGATGGGTACCCCAACGGCAAAGCCGTTGATCTTTTGGAGAATCAACCTTACCACAGCCCCCTTCAACCGATGGGCTCCTCGTCCGAAATCGCATGGTCCCCCGATGGTGATTGGTTGGTTTATCCCTCCAAAAAAATGAACGGAAACCAATCGGCGGTTTCGACCAATTCGGACCTGTACGCCTATCACATCCCCAGCGGGAAAACCCAAAACTTGACCGAGTCCAATCCGGGTTACGATACCGATCCGGTTTTCTCTCCGGACGGTCAACACCTGGCCTGGCTTAGCATGGCCCGCGATGGCTACGAAGCCGACCTGAATCGGGTGGCCCTGATGGAATGGAGCACCCGTAGCCTTCGTTACCTGAACACCGAATTGGATCGTTCGGCCTACGAATTGTGTTGGGCCCCGGATAGCAAATCCCTGTATTTTGGGGTCTACGACCAAGGATCAACCAAGGTTTACGCCCATCCTTTGGCATCGCCCCAACACTCATCCGCGTCAACGGCCACTCGTTCGGGACGCAAGGGTCCCTCGCCCCGCAACGAAACCGCCGTTCGCTCTTGGATCGAGATCACAACCGAAACGGCCCAATACAGCGGACTTTTGGCGATCCCCCATCGGGTCACCAACAAAGCAGAATCCAAAACAACGGCCACCAAACAGCGCAGCAACCACCGCCTGGTTTTTCTCAAATCCACGATGCTGAGACCCTCGGAACTATTCGTCAAAGAGCCGCTGCGTTCAGCCCCCGAAACCCCGCTCACCCATTGCAACGATAGCCTTTACAGCCAACTGCAATCGGCTCGATTTGAAAGCAGTTGGATAACTTCTTCGGATGGCAAGGCGGTCCAGACCTACATCGTTTATCCCCCCAATTTTGACCCCAAGCGACGCTATCCAACCTTGATTTATTGCCAAGGCGGACCCCAAAGCATGATTGGACAGGCCTTTAGCATGCGTTGGAATTTTCACTTGATGGCCGCCAAAGGTTACATCGTGGTCGCCCCCAATCGTCGGGGACTTCCCGGTTTTGGACAGGCATGGAACGAACAAATCTCCGGGGACTGGGGCGGTCAAGCCATGAACGATTTGTTATGGGTTACCGATTCGGTTCGTCGCTTGCCTTTTGTGGATGCCGAAAAGGTTGCGGCCGTTGGCGCCTCCTTTGGTGGGTACTCGGTCTATTGGTTGGCCGGTCACCACAACGGGCGATTCAAGTCCATGATTGCACATTGCGGGGTTTACAACCTGGAATCCATGTTTGGTCAGACCGAAGAAATTTTCTTTTCCCAATGGGACATGAAAGGCCGACCTTGGGATCGTCCTAAACCGGCTTCTTATACGTGGTTTTCACCGCACAAGACGGTGGATCAATGGACCTCCCCCATCCTGGTCATTCACAACGAAAACGATTTCAGAGTGCCATTGGCCCAGGGACTCGAAGCCTATACCGCCGCCCAATTGCGGGGAATCAAAACCAAGTTGTTGTATTTCCCAGACGAAAACCACTGGGTCGTCAAACCCCAAAACTCGGTCCTCTGGCAGAAGGTCTTCTTTGATTGGTTGGACGAGACCCTTCGTTAAGGTCTCGGTTCCCCTTCCAATACCTTGGCATCAACGCCTTCTCGGTACTGGTCAAAATTCTTGATAAAAGCCGCCGCTAGCTGCGATGCCTTGGCATCGTAAGCGGCTGGATCGCTCCAAGTCAGACGGGGGTTCAAAATTTCATCCGGAACTCCGGGGCAAGATGCGGGCACCGCAACGCCAAAGACGGGATGTGCCTGGGATGGAACCGTATCCAGTTCACCCTGCAGAGCGGCCGTAATCATTGCCCGGGTATAGGACAATTTCATGCGAGAACCAACCCCGTAAGGCCCACCGGTCCAACCGGTGTTCACCAGCCATACCTGAACCTGGTGT